>JAHEYX010000227.1 GCA_023251415.1 Chitinophagales bacterium | reverse complement strand
AAAAATGTTTCCCTTTATCATCAAGCATTTAAACACAGCAGCACCACACAACAAGGTGAGCTAAGTAACGAACGTTTAGAATTACTAGGCGATAGTGTGTTGAACATGGTCGTTGCCGATTTTTTGTTTCGAAAGTTTCCTAATCGTCGTGAAGGTTTTATGACTGAAATGAGAAGCAAAATCGTGAGTCGCCAACAAATGAATGAAATTGCTTATGATATGGCACTGCAGAATTTTATTCAACACAGCCAAAGTATTCGCAACATTCGTGAAAATGATATGCTGGGCAATGCACTAGAAGCATTGATTGGCGCCGTTTATCTCGACCAAGGGTATAAAAAAGCCCGTTATTTCATCCTCAATAAATTTATTACGGCACATATTGATATGGCCGAACTTGAACGTACCGATTATAACTTTAAAAGTAAACTCATAAACTGGGCTCAAACCAATAAATTCACATGTGAGTTTAAAGTCATTGAAGAAAAAAGAGCCAGTCGACGTTCGCTCTATTTAGTTGGTGCCTTTATTAATAATGAACTTAAAGGCCAAGGCGAAAATTTTAATAAAAAACAAGCCGAACAACAAGCAGCAGAAGAAGCCTGTAAGGCACTGCTCATTAACTGATAACAATCATTGTAAAGCAATTCTGAATTGCAACCTCGAAGCGTAATTAGTTTTAGTTACAAAGCAGCAACAATTTTTTAAGCAAAAATCCGTTGGAACATGCTCAAAATAAAAGATATTTTTTTTAGTAATATCTAATCTCGAATTTTATACTCATATTTTGCAACTGGCTTAAAAACAGTATTTTATAGTTTTTTCAGTAGGAATTAAACAACTCGAAACCTGATAAAAATCATAAAAATTATTCTTGCAAAAGAAGTCTTTTTTTTCCTCACAAGTAGAATGTAAAAATTGTTAATCATTCGTTATGTGAAATCAACTTCGTTATATATTTTTGCCAATCTCAAAAAAGTTGCACAGGTAATTCAACTATTCAAACTACTTATGGTTAATCTGAAAACCCCTTTGTTAAAGCCGCTCTTAGGGCTTTTTATTTGCCTCTTATTAACTTCCAATGCTTCATTTGCAGCCGCAGATGGTGAAGCGCTCTTCAAAGACAATTGCTCCAGCTGTCACAAGTTGGATGAAAAGTTGGTGGGACCGGCTTTGAAAGACATTGAAAAAAGAAGAGACCGCGCCTGGATTGCTAAATGGGTACGCAACTCCTCTGCAGTTATTGCATCTGGCGATGAATATGCTGTAAAATTATTTGCAGAATACAGCAAAACGCAAATGACTGCATTTCCAAATTTAAAAGATGAGGAAATTAATGCTATTTTGGACTATGTAAAAACGCCTCCTAAGGCAAAACCGGCAGCAACCGCTAACGCAGGTGCAGCTTCAGGAAGCAATGATGATGCAGTTTACTTTATTGCATTATTGTTCATCATCTTCTTAGTGGTATATTTATTATTGGGTAAAATCAATCGTAATTTGATTAACCTAGTAAATAAGGATACTCCTGATGTTTTAGATACACCAATTCCGTTGTATCGTAATTTCCGTTTCATCGGATTCTTAATTATAGTAGTTACAATTTTCGTTGGCTATCGTGCCGCCGATTCTTCTGTCGATATGGGCCGTTCACAAGGATACTCTCCTGATCAACCAATTAAATACTCGCATAAATTGCATGCTGGCGAAATGAAAATCGATTGTAAATATTGTCACGTTGGCGTTGAAAAAGGTAAACAAGCCGGCATCCCAACAGTGAATATTTGTATGAATTGTCATAAAGCAGTTGATCAAGCTACTGCCGGAACCGGTAAAGAAGAAATTCAAAAAATTCGCGATGCTTATGCTAATAATAAGCCAATTGAATGGGTGCGTATTCACAATTTACCTGACCACGTTTATTTCAGTCACGCTCAACACGTAAAAGCCGGTCAAATTGCTTGTCAAACTTGCCATGGTCAAATCCAAGAAATGGAAGTTGTTGCACAAAATCAACCGTTATCGATGAGCTGGTGTATCAATTGCCACCGCGAAACCAAAGTGCAGTTCAATACCAATAAATATTATGGTATGTATGAAGACTTACACAAGGATATGAAAAACGGTAAGATTAAAGGTGTAACCGAAGCCATGATGGGAGGTTTGGAATGTCAAAAATGTCACTACTAATCATCTTTATTACAGTTAAATAAAGGCGATTATCAAAATTAAAATTTTCAAATTCAAATTATAGAATGGAAAAAAAATACTGGAAAGGTCTCGAAGAACTGCAACAAACCAAAGAATATGTTTCGTCTACAAAGAACGAATTCACTGAGGAGTTGCCGATCGTTGAAATGTTCAATGAGTCTATTGTCGAAAAAAATACCGGCAGAAGAGATTTTCTTAAAATGATGGGATTCTCCGTTGCTGCAGCTACGATTGCTGCCAGTTGCGAAATTCCTGTACGTAAGGCTATTCCTTATGTAATTAAACCGGAAGAAATTGTTCCGGGTGTTGCCAATTGGTACGCTTCTTCTTACACCGATGGAGGCGAATATTGCAGCATCTTGGTTAAAAGCCGTGAGGGACGTCCAATCAAAATTGAAGGTAATCCTAATAGCCCACTAACTAAAGGTGGCACTAGCGCTCGTGTTCAAGCCAGCGTGCTAAGCATGTACGATACCGGCCGTGCTAAAGGAGCTTCAATCGATGGTAAAGAAGCTTCATGGGATGCTATTGATTCAGCTATGAAAACTGAATTAGCTAAAGGCCCTGTAGCTATTATCTCTTCAACTGTTATTTCGCCTTCTACACAAGCATTAATTAATGAATTTGTAGAAAAAAATAAAGGAAGTAAACACGGGGTGTATGATGCACATTCCAGCAGTGGAATATTGAGTGCAAATGAAGCTGATTTTGGTGTTCGTGCCGTTCCTGCTTATTCATTTGATAAAGCGGATGTCATTGTAAGTTTCGGTGCCGATTTCTTAGGTACTTGGATTGCTCCGGTGCAATACACAAAACAATACATCACCGGTCGTAAATTGAATAAAGGCAAAATGGAAATGAATAAACATTTCCAAATCGAATCTATGCTCACTTTAAGTGGTGCCAATGCGGATGATCGTATTGTCATTCACCCTAGCGAAGAAGGCTTAGCAGTTGCCGGATTATATACACTATTAAACGGCGGTTCATGTTCTTTAGCTTGTGCACCGGCTTTGAAAAAAGTAGCTGATGCATTAATGGCTGCTAAAGGCAAATCATTGGTAGTGAGCGGAAGTAATGATGCAAATGTGCAATTAGTCGTTAATCATATCAATGCACTCTTAGAAAACTATGGTGCCACTATCGATATCACTAATGTTTCTCACCAACGTCAAGGTAACGATGCAGAAATGGCTGCATTAATTGACGATATGGCTGCCGGAAAATTTGCAGGTGTAATGATTTATGGCTGCAACCCGGCTTATGATTATCCAAATGCGAAATTCGCTGCTGCCTTGAAAAAAGTAGCTTACAGCGTTTCTTTCAATGATCGCATGGATGAAACAACTGCCTTATGTAAATACCATACGCCTGATAATCACTATTTAGAAAGTTGGAGCGATGCTTCTCCAGTTTCAGGTGAATACAGTATTGTTCAACCAATAATTGCACCGTTATTCAAAACGCGCCAAATTCAAGATTCTTTATTGAAATGGATGGGTGCTGAAACCGATTTCTTAGCTTATTTACAAACTTACTGGACTAAAAATGTTTTAGTTGGTGACAATATGCAAGAAGCTTGGGATATGGCTGTTAAAAATGGTGTAGTATCTCACGAAACAAAAGCTGCTGCTGCTAGTGCCGCTAAAGGAGATTTGAATGCTGCTTTAGGTGCTATCTCTTCTACTTATGACGGTAAAAAAGGTACTGCAGTAATTCTTTATGAAAAAATGGCCATCGGCAATGGTAAATATGCTAATAACCCGTGGTTGCAAGAAATGCCTGATCCTATTACAAAAACAACATGGGATAATTACGCGTGTATTTCATACAAAACAGCTTTAGATATGAAGTTGTTGGAAAATAACGGAAGTTTATTCTCTGATCATAAACCATTGTGGGATGCTAAAGAAACCCGCATGATTACTGTTACCGTTAATGGTGTTACCATTAAATTACCAACATTGGTTCAACCGGGCATGGCTGATGATACAATCGCCATCGCATTGGGATATGGACGTACTGCTGCCGGTAAAGTAGGTAATGGTGTTGGTCAGAATGCTTATCCGTTTATGACATGGACAGCAAATGCTTGGTGTCCGATTGCTTTAAAAGCTACCGCTGCTGCCACTGAAGATAAATTTACTTTAGCACAAACACAAACCCATCATAGCTATGAAGGCCGTCGTGTTATTAAAGAAACAACTTTAGAAGAATATAAAAAGAATCCGCACGAAGTCAATGAAGACCGTCGTGAAATAGTGGAAGCAACTACAACCTTATACGGTCCTAACCGTCGCTTCGGTGATCATGAATACAAAGGACATAAATGGCATATGGCTATTGACTTAAATTCATGTATCGGTTGTGGAAACTGTACCGTTGCTTGCCAAAGTGAAAACAACGTTTCTGTAGTTGGTAAAGAGCACGTGATTAAAGCGCATGAAATGCATTGGATCCGTATCGATCGTTATTACAGTATTGGTAATAGCCAAGGAGGATTCAATACGATGGAAAAAAACATCAACAAAGATCCGCAATTCCAAAATGTACAAGTGACTTTCCAACCAATGTTGTGTCAACATTGCACCAACGCTCCATGTGAAAACGTGTGTCCGGTAAATGCAACAAACCATAGCAGCGAAGGTTTAAACCAAATGGCTTACAACCGTTGTATTGGTACACGTTATTGCGCTAATAACTGCCCTTATAAAGTTCGTCGTTTTAACTGGTTAGATTGGAACGGAGCTGATAGTTTTGAAGACAACTTACATGATGATGCAGACATGGCTAACAGTTTAACACGTATGGTGTTGAATCCTGATGTTACGGTTAGAGCAAGAGGGGTTATCGAAAAATGTTCTTTCTGTGTTCAACGTATCCAAGAAGGAAAATTAGAAGCGAAAAAGAATGATATGATGTTGACCGACGGAATGATTAAAACCGCTTGTCAATCTAGCTGTCCGGCTGATGCAATTGTCTTTGGTGATATTAATAATGAAGAAAGTGAAGTACGTAAAATTTATGATGAAGAGGACAAGAAGCGTTTGTATTTCGTAATCGAAGAAATTAATACACAACCTTCAATTGGTTATTTGGCTAAAGTTCGTAACACTGCAAAAACAGGAAGTTGGTTAGAAGGAAAAGGTGTTCATGAAGGAGCTGAAGAAAAACACGAAGGAGCAGCTAAACACGCATAATAAATTTAAATAGCTAAAACATTAATCGAATAACAGAGTGAAGGGTAGCCAACACTCAACTTTCAAAATAATAATATGTCATTTAAAGAATC
>JAHEYX010000226.1:1719-5506 GCA_023251415.1 Chitinophagales bacterium | reverse complement strand
CGGAAATAAAACCGAAAAATCTACTACCTCAGGCCTTAAAGGTCACTTCGCAAAAGCTAACACCGCCCCTAAATCATTTATACACGAAATCCGCAACGCCGAAATGCCAAATGCATTAGGAGATGTTGTGGATACTACTGTATTTACGGAAGGCGAGAAAGTTAATGTGATCAGTACCACCAAAGGTCGCGGTTTTCAGGGTGTAGTTAAAAGACACAATTTTAGCGGGGTAGGACAGGGTACACACGGTCAACATGATCGTAGTCGTGCACCGGGTTCATTAGGTAACTCTTCAGATGCTAGTCGCGTTATGAAGGGTATGCGTATGGCCGGCCGTATGGGTGGCAATCGCGTAAAAGTGAAAAACCTCCAAATAATGAAAATTTTTGCTGATAAAAATTTGATCGTACTTAGTGGTAATATCCCTGGTGCTACCGGTCAATACATTGTTATCGAAAAATAAACCGCTTAAACGCAATTAACAAACGAATCATTTATCATGAAACTCGATATCTTAAATAAAGAAGGAAAAGCAACCGGCAGCCAGATTACCCTGAGCGATGCGATTTTCGGAATTGAACCTAATCAACACGCTGTTTACTTAAATGTAAAACAATTCTTGGCTAATCAACGTCAAGGTACTCACGATTCATTAGAACGTTGGGCGGTTAGTGGTTCTACCAAAAAATTACACAAACAAAAAGGAACCGGTGGAAGCCGTAAAGGTTCTGTAAAGAATATTCAATATCCGGGTGGTCCTCGTGCTTTCGGACCTCATCCACGTGATTACGGTTTTAAATTGAATACAAAATTGAAAGATTTGGCTAAACGTTCTATTTTGAGCGCAAAAGCTAAAGCCAATAGCATTAAAGTGGTTGAAGATTTTGATTTGGATGCTCCAAAAACAAAGGCTTACTTAGGTTTCTTGGGTAACTTAAATGTTGGAACTTCAAAAACCTTGATGATTACCGGCGAACCTAAAAAGAATATCGTTTTAAGTTCTCGTAACATCCCACGCACTACAACTACTACTGCTGATTTATTAAACGCTTATCAGTTAATTAATGCTGATACCTTGATTTTGTCAGTAAGTGCTGTAAAACGAATTGAAGAAATCTTAAAATAATACGAAGAAGAATCTCTTAAAAGAATAAAGTTTATCCAAATGGAAATCATTATCCGCCCGATAGTAACTGAAAAAATGACCCAGCTGACTGAAAAACAGCATAAATATGGCTTCATTGTAAACAAGAATGCCAATAAATTGCAAATTAAAGAAGCAGTTGAGAAATTGTATTCCGTTTCAGTTGAAGCAGTAAATACCTTGGTTGTTCCTGGTAAATCTGTTCAACGTTTCACTAAAAAAGGTTTTACCAGTGGTCGCAAACCGGCTTATAAAAAAGCTTATGTAACAGTTGGTAAAAACGATACAATTGATTTCTACGGAAACATATAATTTATTAAATTTCATTAAGTTAGAATAAAAGAATTAAACCATGGCATTAAAGAAATACAAACCGATTACAGCAGGTACAAGACACCGTATTGGTAATGCATATTCCGAAGTAACCGTAACGAAATCAAATCCTGAAAAAGGATTGACTGAATACTTGTCTCAATCCGGCGGACGTAACGCACAGGGTCGTAGAAGTATGCGTTATATCGGTGGTGGACATAAAAAATTGTATCGTATCATTGATTTCAAAAGAACTAAAGACGGTATTCCGGCTACAGTTAAAACTATTGAATACGATCCAAATCGTTCAGCTTTCATCGCTTTATTGAATTATGCTGATGGTGAAAAGCGTTATATTTTGGCTCCTGATGGCTTAAAAGTAGGTCAGCAAGTAATGAGTGGCGAACGTGCTACTCCTGAAGTTGGGAATGCCATGAAAATTAAAGATATTCCATTAGGTACTATTATTCACAATATTGAATTGCAACCCGGTAAAGGTGGAGCAATTGCACGTAGCGCCGGTACTTATGCGCAATTAGCCGCTAAAGAAGGTCGTTATGCAACTATCAAATTGCCTTCTGGTGAAACTCGTATGATTTTGATGGAATGTACAGCAACTATCGGTTCTACTTCTAATCCTGATCACAATTTGCAACAAATGGGTAAAGCAGGAAGAAACCGTTGGAGAGGTATTCGTCCAAGAAACAGAGCGGTTGCGATGAACCCTGTAGATCACCCGATGGGTGGTGGTGAAGGTAAAGCTTCCGGTGGTCAGCCTCGTACTCGTAACGGTATCAAATCACGTGGTTTGAAAACAAGAGCTCCGAAAAACCCAACCAACCGTTTCATCATTACTCGTAAAAATGGTAAAAAACTTTAATTAAAATCTAAAATAGAGAAATATCCATGGCACGTTCGATAAAAAAAGGACCATATGTAGATCATAACTTGATTAAAAAAGTTGATTCAATGAATGATGGTAGCGCAAAGAAAGGGGTAATCAAAACTTGGAGCCGTAGAAGCACCATTACTCCAGATTTTGTTGGTCATACATTGGCTGTTCACAATGGTAACAAATTCATTCCTGTATATGTAGGGGAAAATATGGTAGGCCATAAATTAGGTGAATTTTCACCAACTCGTACATTTAAAGGGCATTCAAAATAATCAACGTTAAATAGCATTATAAACCGAAATTAAAATGGAAGCAGTAGCTAAATTAAGAAATAATCCAACCTCCACGCGCAAAATGCGTTTGGTTGCTGATTTGATTCGCGGTAAGCAAGTTGAACAGGCTTTGGGTATTCTGCAATTCAATAAGAAACACCCGACAACACCATTGTCAAAGTTGTTGTTAAGTGCAATCGATAATTGGAAACAAAAAAATGCAGGTAGCCGTCCGGAAGACAGTAACTTGTATGTAAAAACAATAATGGTAGACCAAGGCGTTACAATTAAACGTTATACCAACGCTCCTCAAGGACGTATGTATCGTTTACGTAAGCGTTCAAACCACGTAACTATTGTGGTTGACAGTAAACCAATTGAAGTAAAAGCAGACAAAAAATAATTCATTAATATTCAAATTATACAAAACTAATGGGTCAGAAAGCCAATCCGATAGGAAACCGTTTAGGAATAATTAGAGGCTGGGAATCAAGCTGGTACGGTAATAAAAAAGATTTTGCCGAAAAGTTGATTGAAGATGATAAAATCAGAAACTATCTGAAAGCCCGTATCTCTAAAGGAGGTATAGCTAAACTTGTAATCGAACGTACTTTGAAGCGCTTGATTATAACTGTTCATACTTCTCGTCCGGGAATTATCATCGGAAAGGGTGGTGGAGAAGTAGATCGTATTAAAGAAGAATTGAAAAAAGTAACCAATAAAGACGTTCAAATCAATATTGTTGAAATTCGTCGTCCGGAATTGGATGCTACTATTATAGCCGATACTATTGCTCGTCAAATCGAAAGTCGTATCAACTACAAAAGAGCAATGAAAATGTCAATTCAGTCTACTATGCGTATGGGAGCTGAAGGGATTAAAATCAAATGTGGCGGTCGTTTAGCCGGTGCAGAGATTGCTCGTACGGAAGAAATAAAACAAGGTCGTGTTCCTTTACATACGTTCCGTGCTGATATTGATTATGCACATGCAGAAGCTTTAACAGTTTATGGAATCATTGGAGTGAAAGTTTGGGTTTGCCGTGGAGAAGTTTATGGTAAACGTGATTTGAACATGAACTTTGGAACAAAAGCAGATGGTAATACCAGCGGTGAAAATATCCGTTCTGACAGAAGAGATGATCGTCGTGATGGTGGTCGCTCA
>JAHEYX010000226.1:0-1709 GCA_023251415.1 Chitinophagales bacterium | reverse complement strand
GGTGGAGATCGTAGAGGTGGAAATGGAGGCGGACGTCGCTAATTAATAAAAATAAAATCTAATCACTTACACAGTTAATACTTAACAGCAATGTTACAACCAAAAAAAGTTAAATATCGCAAACCGCAACGCGGAGTCATGAAAGGTAATGCCAAAAGAGGTACTACCGTTGATTTTGGTTCATTTGGTTTGAAAGCTTTAGAGGAATGCTGGATGTCCAGCCGTCAGATTGAAGCCGCTCGTATCGCTTTAACGCGTCACATGAAGAGAGAAGGTAATGTTTGGATCCGTATTTTCCCGGATAAAGCAATTACAAAGAAACCTGCCGAGGTGCGTATGGGTAAAGGTAAAGGTGGTCCGGAAGGATGGGCAGCTGTGGTAAAACCAGGGCGTATAATTTTTGAAGCAGACGGAGTTTCTTTGAAAACCGCTCAAGAAGCATTAGCTTTGGCCGCTCAAAAATTACCGATTGCAACCAAATTTGTAATTAGACACGATTATTCTGAATAAAATAAAAGCACAAGCATACCATGGCTAAAACAAAAATAAACTACAGTACAATGACTGTAGATGAATTGGAAAACAAGATTGCAGAAGAAAAGGCAATGTTGACGAAATTGAAATTTAATCATTCAATTTCTCAGATCGAGAATCCGGTTTCTATTCGTTTAACACGTAGAAACATTGCTAAAATGATGACGGCATTAAATTCAAAAACAAATCAATAAGAAGGAAGAATATCGATTCAACCTATAAATAAAATAGCATGACAGCAGAAAGAAATCTCCGCAAAACACGTATTGGTCTGGTTACCAGTAACAAAATGGATAAAACCATTACGGTTACCGTTGAACGTAAGGTAATGCACCCCAAGTATGGTAAGTTTTTGAAACAATCAAAAAAGTTTCATGCGCATGATGATAAAAACGAATGCAGCATAGGCGATACCGTTAAAATAATGGAAACCCGTCCACTCAGCAAAACAAAACGTTGGAGATTGGTAGAAGTTATTGAGAAAGTGAAATAAACCATTAATAAACATTAAATTATTTAATTCAAATGATACAAACAGAAAGTCGCCTGAGAGTAGCCGATAACAGCGGAGCCAAAGAAGTACTTTGTATTCGTGTACTCGGAAATAGTGGTCAACGCTATGCATCCATTGGTGATAAAATTGTGGTAACCGTTAAAGATGCTTTACCAAATGGAGCAGTTAAAAAGGGTACCGTTTCAAAAGCAGTTATCGTTCGCTTAGCACATAAATTCCGTCGTAAAGATGGTTCTTATATTTTCTTTGACGACAATGCTGTCGTATTGTTAAATGCACAAGATGAACCACGTGGAACACGTATCTTCGGACCGGTAGCTCGTGAATTACGTGAAAAGCAATACATGAAAATAGTTTCTTTAGCACCTGAAGTTTTATAAAAATAATATCATGAACAGAAAAAGATTTACCAATAAATTGCATGTTAAAAAAGGAGATACTGTTAAAGTTATTTCCGGTGACAGCAAAGGCAAAACAGGCCGTATCATTGAAGTATTTCCTAACGAATGCAAAGCAATCGTTGAAGGAATGAATATGGTTAGCCGTCATACTAAACCAAACGCACAACATCCGCAAGGAGCTATTGTGAAAAAAGAAGCCCCAATTCACGTTAGCAATCTGATGATTGTGGTAGGTGGAAAACCAACTCGTATTGGTAGAA
>JAHEYX010000225.1 GCA_023251415.1 Chitinophagales bacterium | reverse complement strand
TTATCATTGTTTGGAAAAGCGTTGATATAATTTAATACATCGGCAACATCGTCCTTTTTTACTTCATTTCCGCTAACAGGCGAGTAAGTGCGGCCAATTCGAGCAAATAGCAAACGCAGGTAATCATACACCTCGGTAAAGGTTCCGACAGTGCTTCTGGATGTACGGGAGTTGATTTTTTGTTCAATAGCAATAGCCGGGGCAATACCTTTAATGTACTCTACGTCGGGTTTATCCATACGCATAAGGAATTGGCGGGCATAAGCAGAGAGGCTTTCAACGTAACGGCGTTGACCTTCGGCATATAATGTATCAAAAACCAGCGTAGACTTACCGGAACCGGATACTCCGGTTACTACGATCAATTTTTGTTTAGGTAAATTAACGTCAACGCCTTTCAGGTTGTGCATTTTGGCGTTTTTTATCAGAATGAAATCCTTAGCACTGTACTGCATTTTACGCATTAAATTTTACGATAAAAGATGATGATTATACGTTATTCCACCTAACGAAAACCGCTGTAAAGTAAAATATTTTAGCATCATCAAAACAACAAAAAACACGCGCATGAAAAACACAATAATTCTTACAGCAGCAATCACTCTAATAATGGGTGTTTCACAAAATACAATAGCCGCCAATGTTAAAAAAATGCCTCCAGCAGGAAAACCTGTTGTAAAGGAAGAAATGGATGTAGTTAAATCTAAAGCCATAACAAAAGAGAACATTGCTACAACGGTAAAAATAGATACTGTTTATGTTAATGGCGAAGCATCATTATTAAGCTATTCGCTTTCAACCGGAAAAGACAAACGTTTATTTTCGGTTCATAACTTGAACAATGAAATGGTGGCATATATTGTAAAAATGAATTATTTAAATGGTCGTACGTATTATCAAGTGAATTTTCCACAAACCAAGCAATCAACTTATGGTGCTATCTATGAAACAGTAGATGCATTAATTGAAATAATTAGCAACTACGTATCGAACGGAAAAGTTACCCAAGCCAGTGTTGCTGAAATTGCACAAAGCAACAAGTTTGTATTAAAAGAAAATGTTGAATTCAAGGCGCCACAAGGTAATTTGGACGATATTCAAAGAGCTTTTTATGATGTGTTGAATAAAGGTAAAAACCAAACCACAACAGCTTCTGCAACACCTTCAACACCGGTTGTTGCCGCAAAACAAACCGTTGCAGCTCCTGCAGCAGCTCCGGTTGCCAGTGTTGAAGCTGTTAACGCTAACGGAACGAGCATTACACTTAAAAACTATTCTACAAGCAATCATACCTTGATTTTCAATCGCAAGATGAACAATCAAGTAGCTACTGATAAAACTACTATTAATGCCGGCGCATCCAGCACCTTTGTTTTAAATGCTAATGATGAAGTTATTTTAGCAGATGCTAAAGGGCATAAAATTTCAACTTATACTTTAAAAGCCGGGGTACGTAACTTGGTAATCTCAGCTGATGGAAAAAATATTCGTGTAGGTAAAACTACAGTTGTAAATGACGTAGCAATGGCGCGTTAATTTACCGGTCTAACTTTTTATTGTCTATGTGTCTGTTTGCATCTCGAAGAGTTTTCTTCGAGATGTTTTTTTTTAGGGCATCGGTTAAATCTACGCCGGTTTGGTTAGCCAAACAAATGACTACGAAAAGCACATCGGCCAGTTCATCGGCAAGCTGTACTTTTTTATCACTTTCTTTAAAGGATTGTTCCCCATAAGTTCTGGAAATAACACGAGCCACTTCTCCAACTTCTTCTGTTAGAATAGCCATATTGGTTAGCTCATTAAAGTAACGCACGCCGGTAGTTTTAATCCAATTATCTACTTCTTTTTGGGCATTTTCTATGGTCATATTCGTGTTGGGGTATTTTTAAAATAAAGAATTTTTAATGGTTTTGTTCCAATAAAAAACAAGAAGAAATGCAAAAAGGGCACCACCCAAATGCGCTAAGTGAGCGATATTATCACCTGCAACATTGGCCCAATTCATATATAGTTCTGACACAATTAAAAGCGTAACAAAATATTTTGCTTTAAGCGGAAAGAAGGAGAAGTAATAAACCGTAGTATTGGGAAATAAATAACCGAAAGCGAATAACACCCCAAAAACGGCTCCGGAAGCGCCGATGCAGGGAGCCCAAAAGCGACTGTCAATGGTATATAAATTGTTTTTGTAGCCAGAAACAAACTCAATAGCATTAAGTTTTAAGGCGTTATTTTCAGGATGCAGATCCCAATTGGTTTGTAAATCAGCCAAACGAGTTTCGTTAAATCCATTTACAAGAATTGCGCTGTATTTTTCTATTTGACAATGTTTAATAAAATGGTTAAAGTCGCCAGGCGAGGGGTGTTGGAGAAAGGAATGAACGGCTTGCGTTAGTTGATAATCGGCAAACCACATGGTAGATTGGTAGAGCAATGAGGCACCAACACCGGTGAAGAAGTAGAAAAACAAAAAACGTTTGGTTCCCCATTTGTTTTCTAAAACGGTTCCAAAAATATAGAACATAAGCATATTCATTATGATATGCCCAAAATCAGCATGCATGAACAGGCTGGTCAAGTACTGCCAAGGTTTAAAATTGGGGTGTTTGGGAAAATAGAGGCCCAGCAAGGTGTTGAGGTCAACTTGATAGGTGTTTCGAAAGATTAAACTAGCGGCAAAAAATAGCGCGTTCAGGATAAGAATGTTCTTAACACCAACGGGCAATTGATTAAAGTTTCGAGGTCTTAAATCTGTCGACATGATAACAATTCGTGCAAGTGATTAAAGGAACAGCAGTATACTAAACCGTAATTTGAGCGTCGTCAATGGAGCTATTTCTTAAGTCCAATTTCTATCAAACGTTCATCCAAGTATTCGCCGGCGGTAATTGGTTCGTATTTAATCGGGTTTTCGGCTGTGATGCAAGAGGTTAAGCAATCCAAACGCATTTCACTTCTGGGGTGTAAGAAAAATGGGATTGAAAAACGGGAGGTGTGCCACAATTCGCGAGGCGGATTAACCACACGATGGGTTGTGCTTCGAAGGTTGTTATTGGTGAGACGTTGCAACATGTCGCCCACATTAACAACAATTTGTTCGGGCATAGAAGCAACGGCCACCCATTTACCATCTAATGAAAGCACTTCTAGGCCATCGGCAGAGGCGCCAATCAGCAAAGTAATTAAGTTGATGTCTTCGTGTTGTTCGGCGCGAATTGCTGATTTGGGTTCTTCCAGTATAGGGGGGTAATGAATGGCCCGAAGAATACTGTTTCCATTTTTTATTTTATCATCAAAATAGGTTTCTTCTAAGCCTAAAAATAGCGCGATTGCTTTTAGGAGTGCGCCACCACTTTGCTCGAAGGCGCGATATGCTTTCTCAAAAACGGCATTAAAATCGGTAAGTTCCGGCGCTTTGACGTTGTCGGGGTATTCAGATTTAATGGGATCATTATCATCAACCTCTTGACCATATTGCCAAAATTCTTTTAAATCGGCAACATCACTTTGCTTTGCTTTTTCTTTTCCGAAAGAAGTATAGCCACGTTGTCCGGCTAAACCGGGCACTTCGAATTTGCATTTTGTTGGTGTTGGAAGGGCAAAGAATTTTTTCACTTGCTCATACATTTCAGCAATTAAAGGTTCGGGGATGCCGTGGTTTTTAACCGCAACAAAACCCACCTTTTGAAAAGCGGAGCCGAGTTCTTGAATAAAAGCTTCACGACTTTCTGGGTTTCCGGAAGTAAACTTGGCAAGATCGACAGTTGGGATGGTATTCATAAAGAAGGGGGTGTTAAGTTATTAATAAGCAGTTGCAGAGGAAACCGACCAGGTTACATTTTTGCAACCTTCGGGACGATCAATTTTTAATTCAAAATCTTTCGTAGAATTGGCCGGAAAGAAATCGTAAACAACAATTTCGCGTTGTTCGATAATGGTTTTGGTTTCGCTAAAGAAGCGCACATTTAAAGCGACATCTTTATAGTTTGCAATGGTTGCGGTATTGGTAATTTTACCGTGAACTTTAAACTTGGTACCAAACAGATTTTTGTTGAAATCGCCGCCGGCGGATAAGAATTTTTTCGGATTTGCTTTTTCCATATCAGCCAAAGTCATTTTGTTTTTTTCATAGCTGTCGTTTTGAAAACCGGATTTGTGTTTGTTATTATACCAAATCCATGCACCAATAGCTAAAGCAATACAGCAAAGAACAATTAAAATTTTTCCGGTGTTTGATTTTTTAGGAAGGTCGCTCATATCGAATGCGGCAATAGTTGTTGAGTTGTACTAAAATTAAAAATAAGCAGGGAGACTTGCTATTGCAAACGTACAAAATATCGCCTAAAGTGCACACATTGAAAAATTGAAATCAAATAAAATGCAGATAAACGTACATGATCTTGCAATCTCTTCTAAATTTGTAAGTCAAATAACACAAACATATTTTCAATCATGAAACTTGCAATAATAGGAGCAACGGGGCTTGTTGGGCGCGTGGTGTTAAAAGTTTTGGCAGAACGCAAATTTGAATTCGACAAGTTGTTGTTGGCGGCTTCTGCAACATCTGTTGGAACACCTATTGAATTTTTGGGCAAAACATATTTGGTAAAAGCCGTTGAAGAAGTTATAGCTGCTCGTCCGGATATTGCCATTTTTTCTGCCGGAGGAGCAACTTCTAAACATTACGCTCCGTTATTTGAAGCGGTTGGAACTGTGGTAATTGATAATAGCAGTGCTTGGCGTATGGACCCAACGAAAAAATTGATTGTGCCTGAAGTAAACGGTTCAATCGTAACCAAGGCCGACAAAATAATTGCCAACCCGAATTGCTCAACTATACAAATGGTGGTTGCCTTAAATAATCTGCATAAAAAGTATACGATTAACCGCATAGTAGTTTCCACTTATCAAGCAGTTACCGGAACCGGAGCAAAAGGGGTAAGGCAATTGCAAGATGAACGGAATGGAATACAGGACGGCCCCAAAGCATATGCCTATCCGATTGATTTAAATTGTATTCCACACGGCGGAGATTTTGAGTTGAATGGCTATACTACAGAAGAAATAAAATTGGTAAATGAAACCCGCAAAATTATGGGTGATTCCGAGCTATTGGTAACAGCCACTGTGGTAAGGGTTCCTGTTTATGGAGGGCATAGTGAAAGTATAAATGTATCGTTTAAAAAACCAATACAAATTGAAGACGTGCGATCAATATTGGCTTCCAGTGCCGGAGTTGTATTGTTAGATGATCCGCAACAAAAAAAATACCCGATGCCATTAGATGCCGAAGATAAGGATGCGGTTTTTGTTGGTAGGGTACGAATAGACGAAACGCAAGCGAATACTATAAATATGTGGGTGGTTAGCGATAACTTAAGAAAAGGTGCTGCAACAAATGCTGTTCAAATTGCAGAATTGGTGGGGGCATTAATAAATGAAAAAAAATAATTGGAATAGTGAATGAAAAAGCAGTAAATTCGAGCCTGTTTTTATAACCCAACTAAAAACATTTTTTATTTAAACACTAAACCC
>JAHEYX010000224.1 GCA_023251415.1 Chitinophagales bacterium | reverse complement strand
CCCCAATTTTGATTTATCAAGGCGGCAAAGATTTTCGCACCCCAATTGAACAGAGTTTACAGGCTTTTCAAGCTGCTCAGTTAAAAGGAATTAAGAGCAAACTGGTATTGTTGCCGGAAGAAAACCATTGGGTTTTAAGTGCGCAGAATGCCATTATTTGGCAACACGAATTTTACAATTGGTTGAGTGAAACCTTAAAATAATTTCATTACTAAACACAGAAGCCCCATAGCTACTTCACGAGTAGTTTATGGGGCTTTTTCATGAATACAAAGTTCTTGTAATAAAATAGCGCCGTATTCTTTTATTCTTAGCGTTTCTTTCCGTTTTTTGTGTTTTCAATTTTGAATTACTCCTTATGAAAATTTCTTATAATTGGTTGTCCAACTACCTTACGGCCATGCCCACTACAGATGAATTAGCTCAGCTATTAACGGCTGTGGGTTTGGAAGTAGAAGATCAGTATGCTTATGAATCCATTAAAGGAGGATTATCCGGTGTGGTGGTTGGTGAAGTGTTAACGTGTGAAAAACACCCCGGTGCAGATAAATTAAAAGTAACAACGGTAAATGTAGGTGCAGCAGAAGCGTTACATATTGTTTGTGGTGCTCCAAATGTTGCTGCGGGTCAAAAGGTACCGGTAGCTGTAGTTGGTACCACCTTGTATCCGAGCAGTGGTGAACCTATTACACTTAAACGTGCGAAAATACGTGGAGAAGAAAGTGAAGGAATGATATGTGCCGAAGATGAATTGGGTATTGGCAGCAGCCATGCCGGCATTTTGGTTTTGCCGAAATCAACGCCTGTAGGAACGCCGGTTGCCGGTTTGTTTGGCGTTTATACCGATACCATTTATGAAATTGGTTTAACACCAAATCGAAGCGATGCTTTTAGTCATTACGGTGTTGCTCGTGAAGTAGCCGCTTATATGCAATTGCATCATGCCGAAAAAAATATTCAACTTAAACCTTATCCCGAATCAACAACCGCAGCACAATTGGCAGCCGCTCAAAGCAGCACGCCAATAACTGTAAATGTTGTAGCTACAGAAGCTTGTCCGCGGTATTGTGGCTTGTTGTTAAACAACGTTAAAGTAGGCGATTCACCGGCTTGGCTTCAAAACTATTTAAAGAGCATTGGCTTACGCCCCATCAATAATGTGGTGGATATTACCAATTATGTATTGCACGAAAGTGGACAGCCTTTACATGCCTTTGATGCTGAAAAAATAGCCGGTCAACAATTGATCATACGTCGCGCTCAGGCTGCAGAAAAATTTGTAACACTTGATCAGCAAGAAGTAGCATTAAAAGAAAATGATTTATTAATTGCCGATAAAGAACAAGGTTTGTGTATTGCAGGTGTAATGGGTGGTTCTAATTCAGGCGTTACGGCACACACCCAACAAGTGTTTTTAGAAAGTGCGTGGTTTCAACCAAGTACCGTTCGAACAACATCGACCCGTTTAAATTTACGAACCGATGCTGCTTTGCATTTCGAAAAACGCATTGACGTAGAAATGGCTCCCAAAGCCTTGTTACGTGCCGCAGCCTTGTTAATAGAAGTAAGTGGTGCAAGCATAGGATCATCACTCATCAATACACGTCCCGAACCATTTGAAGCAGTACAGTTGCAAATTCGTTATGCAAAAATTAATGCATTAATTGGTGTGGTTTTTACACCACAACAAGTGAAAACCATATTAACGCAATTGGGTTTTGAAATTGTGGAAGAAACAGCGGCCCATTTATTACTGAAAGTGCCATCGCATAAAACCGATATTCAAGTAGAAGCCGATATTATTGAAGAAATAGTTCGCTTGTATGGTTTAGATAATATTCCAATGCCTGCCGCTGTAACGGCTACCATTCCGATACAACAAAACGAAACGGCTGCTGCATTACGGGAGCAAGTTGCAAATATGTTAGCCGCTCAAGGTTTCAATGAAATGTTGAACAACTCATTAACACGCTCGGCTTATTATGAAGATCAAACTGCTAGTGTAAAGTTATTGAACAGTATTAATACAGAATTGGATCAATTGCGTCAAAACTTAATATTCGGTGGCTTAGAAGTAATTCGTTACAATTTAAACCGTCGACAATTGAACCAAAGCTGGTTTGAAATGGGCAAAGTTTATTCGAAGAAAGAAAATGAATATGTTGAGAGTGATTGTTTGCAATTGTTAAGTACCGGCTTACATCGTCCTAAAAACTGGCAAAGCAATGGCATTAAAGGTGATTTCTTTTGGCTAAAAGAAGCTGTAAGTAAAGTATTGGCTAAATGCGGTGTAAACGATTGGAGTTTAGTTGCCTCCACCAATGCGTTGTACCAAACGGCTTTTGAAATTACCGTTAAAAAACAAAGGGTAGGCACTTTAGGTGAAATAGCAAACGCCGTACGTTCAAAATTTGATATCAAACAAGCGGTTTACAGTGCTGAATTAGATTGGCAAGCGTTAGCAAAGATCAATGCAAAAAAACAAATTCGTTATCAAGAAGTAAGCAAATACCCCTCTGTTCAACGCGATTTAGCTTTAGTAGTGGCTACTCAAGTTACGTATGAGCAAATTGAAAAAACAGCTGCTAAAATGGGTGGCTCTTTATTGTTGGATATGGATTTGTTTGATATTTATGAAGACAAAAAACTCGGCGAAAACAAAAAGAGCTATGCCGTAAGTATGATTTTTCAAGATGCAGGAAAAACACTAACCGATGATAAAATCGACGGTTTATTAAGTCGAATGATTGGTGCCTTTGAAAAAGAATTGGGCGCTGAAATTCGTAAATAAACTTTTATTTTTTTAGTAACTTTAACCAACCAACAAAAACCAAGCAACATGAACGAAGCCTTAAATTCCTTACAAAGTATACAACAAAAAATTGCTGCCATTCAAAATAAATTGAATGAGCAAAAAAACAAAATCGAGGAATTGGAAACAGAGAACACACTATTACAGGAACAGTTAACCGCAACGGAAGCCGGTGAAAAAAACAATCGCGAAAAAATTGCTGCCTTAGAAAGTAAAATTGTAGAATTACAAGCCAGCAATATGGCTGCAGAAGCCGAGGCTGCTAAGAAAAACGAGATGAAAAAGCAAATTGAAGAGTTGTTAAAAGAAGTAGATAAATGTTTGGCAATAATTAACACTCCGGTTAAAGCGGAAGAGTTAGCCGGTGTTGCTCCTTTAGCTTAAATTTAAATGAAGTTGGCACAAGAGAAAATAAATATAAACATAAAGATTGCAGAACGCACCTATCCGTTGCTGGTATTACCGGAGGACGAAGCCAAAGTGCGTGCGGCTGTGGATCATGTGAACAGCACGCTTAAAGATTTGATGAGCAAATACGACGGGCGTGATATGCAAGATTACATGACTATGTATATTTTATTAATGATGAGCCAACAGCTAAATGCTACTCCAACAACCGCTCCCGACTTTAGTTGGTTGCATCAATCTTTGCAAGAGCTCGAACAAAACTTAGATCATTTATTGTCCTAAATTTCGATTACAACGCATCGTTTTCAAACAAAAATTGAAATTAAAAAGCCCCTCAGCAAATTTAATTGAGAGGGGCTTTTTAATTTAAAATACCTTATTAATTAGCCGCCAAATATTTAGCAACGCCATCATGTGTAGCACTCATACCGCTTTTACCGGCATTCCAGTTAGCCGGACAAACTTCTCCGTTTTCTTGTGTGAAGATTAAGGCATCTAACATACGTAATGCTTCATCTACATTTCTTCCCAAGCTAAGGTTATTAATCAATTGATGTTGAACAACACCGTCTTTATCGATTAAAAACAATGCACGGTAAGCGATTAATTCAGCACTGGCATTCAAGTTACCTTGTTCGTCAGCAAAATATTCACCGTTTAATACATCATAGTTCATCGAAATCATTTTGTTGGTATCAGCAACGATAGGATACGTTACACCTTTGATTCCACCGGCAGCTTTATCAACTTGTAACCAACCCCAATGCGATTGTTCGGTATCGGTACTGCATGCAATTACTGCGCAATTTCTTTTTTCAAATTCAGCTAATTTCTCTTGAAATGCATGTAATTCAGTTGGACAAACGAACGTAAAGTCTTTTGGATAAAAGAATAAAATAACGTGTTTTCCCTTGTAATCAGCTAATGAAAAATCAGCAACGATTTCGCCGCCATTAACCACCGCTTTAGCTTTGAAAGCGGGAGCTTGTTTACCTACTAATGCCATAATTATAATTTGTTTTTTTTGTTTAATTTATACGATAATTCGTTCTGTAAAATTAAACAGATTGAATCAAAAATTGTTCAAGGGCCAACTTTATTTATTTTCGGCTAGCATCATTTTCATCCAATCCAAAAGTTCTTCTTTACCGGTTTGATCGGTGGCAGAAGTAACAAAGGTAGTAGGAACCATTTTAACAAACTTCAGCAATTCGTCTTGATAAGCTGAAATATTCTTCTTTACATCATTTTTAAACTTACGGTCGGCTTTGGTAAACACAATAGCAAGTGGCACTTGCCCTTCGATACAAGCGCGACTAAACTCTAAATCGTTGGCTTGGGGCTTAATCCGGCTATCCACTAATTGGCAAAGTGTTACCGCGTTTGCCTAAATACGTTTCCATTTCCTTTTTCCATTTGTCGCGGGTACTTTGAGCAACTTTTGCAAAGCCATAACCCGGCATATCTACCCAATAAAACTTTTCATTGATGGTATAGAAATTAAAGGTTTGCGTTTTTCCGGGCTGAGAAGATGTACGCGCCATTTCTTTTTTATTGCACAAAAAGTTAATGAGCGATGACTTGCCTACATTGCTTCTGCCGGCAAATGCAAATTCAGGAAAAGGGGTAGCCGGCAAGCTTTCATAACTTGCGAAGCTGCCTTTATATGCTGCTGACAGGATAAAAGGGCTCGACATAAAACAATCAGGTTAATAAAAGCTTTAGAGGAGCATCCGAACCGGATTCTCTAAATTGGCTTTTAGGGTTTTCAAAAATTCACTGGCAATACTTCCGTCAACAACACGATGATCACTGCTTAATGTCATTTTCATCATGTGACCAATTTGAATGCTTCCATTCACAACAATTGGTGTTTCTTTTATTTTGCCAACTGCTAAAATACAGGCGTCCGGCGGATTAATAATAGCGGTGAAATTTTCAACATCAAACATGCCCATATTGCTAATGGTAAAGGTATTACCCTGCATATCGGTTGGTTGAATTTTCTTTTGCTTGGCTTTATCAATAAACTGACGTGCTTCTGTAGCGATGGTCGTTAAGCTTTTTTGATCAGCAAATTTTAATACCGGCACTACTAAACCTTCTTCCATACCAACAGCCATTCCGATGTGAATATGGTGATTGTAGCGGATTTTATCGCCTAACCAGGAAGAGTTCACTTTTGGATGTTGGCGAATAGCAGCAGCTACAGCTTTAATAATTATATCGTTAAAAGAAATCTTTACGGCAGCTGTTTCATTGGCTTCGGCACGGAAGGCCATTGCTTTGCCCATATTCACTTCAATGGTTACAAAGAAATGCGGTGCCGTAAAATTGCTTTCACT
>JAHEYX010000223.1 GCA_023251415.1 Chitinophagales bacterium | reverse complement strand
GTTTAGAAATGGAAAAACCATCGAAGTATTAACCGGTTTTTCATTGGGTGCGGAAAGTATCGCTTTGTTTGCCCGTGTGGGTGGTGGTATTTATACTAAAGCTGCCGATGTTGGAGCTGACTTGGTTGGTAAAGTAGAAGCCGGAATTCCGGAAGATGATCCGCGTAACCCTGCAACTATTGCCGATAACGTAGGTGATAACGTGGGTGACGTTGCCGGTATGGGTGCCGATTTGTTTGGAAGTTATGTGGCTACCGTTTTAGCAACCATGGTTTTAGGTCGCGAAACAAAATCAGTTGATCAATTTGGTGGCTTAGCCCCAATATTATTACCAATGTTATTAGCCGGTTTAGGAATTATCTTCTCTATCATAGCTACCTTCTTTGTACGCATCAGCGATAACGAAACCGGAACCTTAGCTAAAGTACAACGTGCTTTAAACATGGGTAACTGGGGTAGTATCATCTTAACTGCTATTGCTTCTTTCTTCTTGGTTAATTATTTAATGCCTGATCAAATGATGTTGCGTGATCATACCTTCTCTAAAATGGGTGTATTTGGCGCTATCATGGTTGGTTTAGCTGTAGGTACTTTAATGAGTATCATTACTGAATATTATACGGCCATGGGTAAAGGTCCGGTGATGAAAATTGTTCGTCAATCTTCAACCGGTCATGCTACCAATATTATTGGTGGTTTGGCGGTAGGTATGGAATCTACCTTCTTGCCTATTATCGTTTTAGCAGGTGGTATCTTGGGGGCTTATACGTTTGCCGGTTTATACGGTGTGGCCATTGCTGCTGCCGGTATGATGGCAACAACGGCTATGCAATTAGCAATCGATGCATTTGGTCCGATTGCCGATAACGCCGGTGGTATTGCCGAAATGTGCGAATTGCCTAAAGAAGTGCGTGAAAAAACAGATATTTTAGATGCAGTTGGTAATACAACCGCTGCTACCGGAAAAGGATTTGCCATTGCTTCTGCTGCTTTAACGGCCTTAGCTTTGTTTGCCGCTTTCGTAGGTATTGCTAAAATTGATGGTATCGATATTTATAAAGCCAATGTATTAGCCGGTTTATTTGTGGGCGGTATGATTCCGTATATTTTCTCTTCATTGGCAATTACGGCAGTTGGTCAGGCTGCAATGGCGATGGTGGAAGAAGTTCGTCGTCAGTTCCGCGACATTCCGGGTATTATGGAAGGAACCGGAAAACCACAATACGATAAATGTGTGGCTATTTCTACCGAAGCTTCTATTCGTAAAATGATGTTACCGGGTGCAATTGCTATTATATCTCCATTAATTGTTGGGTTCATTTTCGGACCGGAAGTATTAGGTGGTATGTTAGCCGGTGCTACCGTGAGTGGGGTATTAATCGGAATGTTCCAAAACAACGCCGGTGGTGCTTGGGATAATGCAAAAAAATCATTTGAGAAAGGTGTTGAAATCAACGGTGAAATCTTCTATAAGAAATCAGAACCACATAAAGCTTCTGTAACAGGTGATACAGTGGGTGATCCATTTAAAGATACCAGCGGTCCTTCGATGAACATTTTAATTAAATTGATGAGTATCGTTTCTTTGGTAATAGCTCCAACATTAGCCAGTATTCATGGTACTGCTGCTTCTGCTGATAAAGAACATTGCAAAATGGAATGTGTTTCCAGCGAAAAATGCATGGAAGAATGTAAAGGAATGAGCGATGCTCAAATGAAAGAAAAATGCGAAAAGATGGGTTGCAATATGGAAGAATGCAAAGCTAAAATGGCGAATGCAGAAGAAAAAGAAATGTGCAAAGCCAATCGTTTACCGGGCGATAAAGGACATCGTATCATGCGTATCAATTCTAAAGTTACCATCGTTAATGGTAAACGTACCGAACAAAACGATACGACTTATACCAACGAATAAGTAATTCATTAACATATTAAAGACCTCGTTATGATTAGCGTCATTTCGAGGTCTTTTTTGTTTGCCTAATTTTGTATTCCAATATTACCGGAAATTTTGCGTTAGGCATTTTTATACACACGATATTATCATGAACATACGAAATCTTTATTTACTGTTTTTTGCAGGAGCAGCTTCATTAGTTATTATTTCAGCCTGTGTAAAACACAAAGCCATGCTGTTTGTTGGGGATTGTGATCCGGCAAAAACATATTATTCAAAAGATGTTGCTCCTATCATCAATTCCAATTGTGCCATGAGTGGATGTCACGATGCAAAAACGGCTGCCGAAGGAGTTGATTTAAGCTCGTATTATGGCGTAATGCAATTGGTGAATGCCGGTGATCCAACAGGAAGTGAATTGATTAAAATCGTTCAATCGAGCAGTAAAAAACGCATGCCGCCTAAAGGGCAAGATCCATTAACGAGCCAACAAATAGCCACCATTTCTAAATGGATACAAGAAGGTGCCTTAAATGAATTGTGCAATAGCGGTAATTCCTGTGATACGTCTGCAGTTACTTATACTTCTACCATTGCTCCCATTATGCAAAACAATTGTACCGGTTGTCACAGTGCCAGTAATCCTTCGGGCGGCATACAATTAACCGCCTATTCAGGAGTTGCTGCTATTGCCGGTAATGGCAAATTAGTAGGCTCGGTTAATTTCGCTCCGGGTTTTTCTTCTATGCCTCAAAATGGTTCTCAATTAAATGCCTGCGATCGTAAAAAGATTGCCATTTGGGTAGCACACGGCTATCCAAATAATTGATACTTTTTCAGAAAAAATGGCGTTATTGGTAACTAAATCAATACCTATGCGTTCATTTAAACTACTTGCAGTACTTAGTGTACTTTTTTCTTTTCCTGCTCTTGCTCAACCAACGGTACAGTCGGTTCAAGCTCCCATTAAAGAAGTAACCGTTTATTTCAACGGTGCTATGCTTAACCATGAAATTTCGGTTAACCTTAAAGCAGGTTCCAATACGATTGTAGCTAACGGTATTTCCAATGCTATCGATACCAAATCCATTCACGCTTTTGCCAATGGAACGGTTAAAATAACAGCAGTAGTAGCAACGAAAGAATTTGTAACGCTGAAACCTAAGGAAGTTGATGCTAAAATAAAAAACCTAGAAGACAGCTTACAGTTGCTAAGCAATCAGTTTTCACTTTGTACCTATACGATTACTGATTTAGAAGTGGAGAAACGACAATTGGCAGAAAACCCAATGAGCAATAAAAGTCAATCGTTAAGTTTGATTGATATGGAAAAGTTGTTGGCGTTTATGGCCACACGTCGTCAGCAATTGAATCAAAGTTTGGTAGAACAAACCAATAAGAAAATTGGTTTAGAAACCCGCATGATCGCTATACGCAAAGAGTTGAGCGAACGCAATGTAACGGTAGAAAAAGGCTTGCAACAAATACAGTTTTTGATTGATGCACCTGCAGCCACTACTGCTAAAATTAACTTCTCGTATTTAGTAAGTACAGCCGGTTGGCAGCCTTATTATGATATGTTTGTGGATGATTTAAACAAACCCATGAAGTTGAAATTTAAAGCCAAAGTGTTCAATAATTGTGGGTACGATTGGACGGCAATTCCGCTAAATCTTTCTACTGCCGACCCGTATGAAAGTGCTAATCAGCCTGTTTTGGAAAAGTGGGTTTTAAGCAGTCATTTCGCTAATTACGGTAAAAAATCGTATCAATACAATGAAGCTTATAATAGCCCGATGTCGCAAACTATGGATGTAAAAAAGCAAGCCAAGCAACAGGAAGTAATGTCATGGAATAGCACTGTTAAGTATGATATGATTTCAGTTCCAAGTCTGTCATTAAATTTTACGGTAAAGGATAAATACAGTATTCCGACCGATGCGAAGCCGTATGATATAGAAGTGGCTGCTAATGAGGTGAACGCCTTTTATGAGTACTTCGCAGTTCCGAAATTAGACAATGATGCTTTTTTAATTGCCGGAGTATCGGATTGGGAAAACCTGAACTTAATTGACGGACAAGTAAATATCTTTTTGCACAATGAATTTGCCGGACAATCGACAATTAATGCCGGGCAAATTGAAGATACGTTAATGTTGTCCTTGGGGCGTGATAATAAAATTCTAACCTCTTTGGTGAAGAAAAATGAATACAGCACGAAAGCTATTTTGGGCAGCACCATTACGGAGAATTTCGTTTATGAAATTACGGTTAAAAACAACAATACCACGGCTGCTCGTATGGAAGTGCAAGATCAAATTCCGGTGAGTCAACAAAATGATATCATAGTAGAATTAAAGAACAGTACCAATGCTGAATTAGATAAGGATTCGGGCTTATTGATTTGGAAATTAAACTTAACAGCCGGTGAAACGCGCAAACTTACTATGGAGTATTCCATTAAACATCCAAAATCCTTTAAATTGAACAATACGGTAAATCGTAAAGTGATTTATTGTCCGAAGTTTTAAATGGCGTTGCATTGAAATTACTGTTTTTTTTTTGATTGTTGAATTAGTAATCAGTGGCAGTTTATTGGATAAGAAACCGTAAATAAATTGTTAGCGGTAAATTTAACTAATGACAATAGTACAAGCAATAAAGACATTCTTTCTAAAGCCAAAAAACATTTTGGACATTTTTCCTTGGAATAAATCTTCGAAGGCAAATAGTTGGACAGCGAATGAAATTCAAGTCTTTTCCAATCAGCTATAACAGGCTATCGGCTGGAAACCATCCCCCCCAATTACGCTATTCCTTTTTTAATAAAAAAAATCCCCTTTCATCTGTTCTGACGAAAGGGGAGTAATATGGAAAACTAAATTAATTAAGCAGCTTTTTTAAGCTCGATAAAGAAGTGGTTTTGTTTTCCTTGTTCGATTAATACTTCTTGATCAAGGCTTTCAAATCCTGTTGCTTCTATGGTAATCTTCATTTTACCATTACGTATCTCTTCGATGGTAACTTGTCCGCTTGCATCGCTGATACCTGCTTTTTTCGTTTTACTTAATTTAACTGCAGCAGCTTCAATCGGTGTTCCATCTTCTTCATTACGAATGGTAATTTGTAAAGTAGTGTGACGGATACTGATTTTACTAATCGTTGACTCACTTAATAATTCGCGATAGAAAACCGGATTGGATTTTTTATAGCGTTTAGCCAATAAACGAATTTGTTTGATTACAGTCAGGATTACTTCCAGTTGATTTTTAAACTCGGCACGTATTGCAGGACTGTTTTTTTGTACAGTATCGCTAGTGCCTTTAGCATTGGCAAATGCATTGATTGCAGCATCTAAATCAGCAATATCGGTAGTAGAAAGATAATCAGGCACCAAAACAGTTAAGTTATCATTAATGATCTTACGATTTGCATTGGCTAAAAACAAGAAATCAGGATCAGCTAATTTACCGTATGAGGCTTGTGAAAGTTCTAACTGTCCGGCTTCTACTGCTAAATTTGATTTTGTTAAACCTACTTTTGCTAAAGAGCAAATGTCGGATAAGGTATGTGACAAGTTAATTTTCAGCTTTTGTTTTTGCTCGCTGAAGGATGTTTTATCCGTAGCTAAAATATTACCTAAATTGTCGATGGCAGCAGCCTTTGTTTT
>JAHEYX010000222.1 GCA_023251415.1 Chitinophagales bacterium | reverse complement strand
ACATCATCAGCAATAATAGTATCCGTTTCTTCGCTTTTGCCATGACGGGTTTGTTCGTATTCCATTTCTTTTTGCACCAATTCATCATCCACAATAATTTGATAGCTCACCACAGCATCTTTTCCTTTAAGCGCAGGAATTTCAAATTCCGGTTGTAAGCCGATTTCGAATTCGAACGTATAATCGCCGGGGTTGTTGATATCGGTACTTTGTCCTAAAACAGGCATAGCTAATGGGTTACCTAAGAATTTGATATCGTTTTCACGAATATAATTATCGAGGTTTTCATTGGCTAATTTGCTGATTTCTTCAGCCATCACATCATTGCCATACATTTTTCTAACCATACCGGCCGGAACCATACCCTGACGGAAGCCTTTTATTGAAACTTGTTTAGCTAATTTTTTTAATCCTTGTTCTACTTTAGGAAAGAATTCATCTTTAGCAAGGGTTAAGGTAAGTTTTTCGTGTAAAGGAGCAATAACTTCGCGTTTAAACTGAGGCATGAAAAGCGGCTTTTGTAGTGTTAAAAAGAAAAGTGTGCAGGTGAAGGGACTCGAACCCCCACGTCGTGAGACATCAGATCCTAAGTCTGACGCGGCTGCCAATTACGCCACACCTGCATACGTGTTCAAAATCGGGCAGCAAAGGTAATCTTTTTACTTGTAATTTTCAGAAAATTTAGCGGAATCTTCAAAAAATATAGGACCAATAGCTTGTCAAATAATTGAAAGTCAGTTGGTAAAGCCTCTAAACAATTATACGATGCGTTGATTTACCGCCTTTGCCACGGCTTCTTGGGCAGAATGAACATGCAATTTTTCGTAAATTTTCTTGCAATGGGCATTTACAGTATGCCAGGAAATATTGCATTGCTCGGCAATCATCTTATAATTTAAGCCTTTAACTAAAAAAGACAATATTTCAGTTTCACGATCAGTTAAGTTGAAATCAGTAGTTACTCGAGCAGCGGTGGTATGTCTGAACAATTCCAAAACCTTTTTAGCAATACTGGCAGTCATAGGTGCACCGCCTTGATAAACATCGCGAATACCCTCTATTAATTTAGCCGGGGGAGTTTTCTTTAAAAAATAACCATTAGCTCCGGCTTGTATAGCTTCAAAAATTTTATCTTCTTCTTCAAATACCGTTTGCATAATGATTAGAATTTCAGGTGCATTTTGACGTATCAATTTCAAACCTTCAATCCCATTCACATAGGGCATATCAATATCCATTAAAACCACATCCGGCTGCAACACATTTATTTGTTCGATAACATCGCTGCAATTTTCAAAAGTGCCAATACATTTCATATCGTCATTTTGATTAATCAACAATTCAAGGCCTTCTAAACGACCTTTGTTATCATCATAAACTACTACTTTTATCATTGCCTAAAATTAAGTTGTTTGTCATTAATTAAAATACCTAACGCTAGGTACTTTTGTTAGGGTATTGGTATAATTACTTCCAGCTTTGTTCCTTCATTTGGAGCAGTTTTCAGCTCAAGCGTACCTTTCAGTTCTTTCGCTCGTTTTTCGAAATTCAATAACCCGTTTCCGGATTTTACTTTTGCCAATTCGAAACCAACACCATCATCAATTATTGTAAGCACTAATTTATTGTGTTGCTTAGTCATGCTTATCCAACAATTTTTACAATGCGCATATTTCAACATATTGTTCAATGCTTCTTTGTAAATCAAGTATAAGTTTTTGCGCAAAAGCATATCCAAAGTGATTCCGGAAAGATCGTTTGCAAAGTTAAAGTGTACTTGGATTGGCGTGTCTTCCAGTATGTTTTCGGCATAGCTGCGCATTTTGATTACAATATTATCAAACTGGTCGTTTTTAGAACTGATCATCCAAACGATATCACTCATTGCCTCTTGTGATTGTTGCGTGTATTCGGCTATTTTAGCCAATAGTGGACGCAAGGTTGTATCTACTTTTGCTGCCTTTTCGATGGCAACTGCATTAAACAATGAAATATTACTGAGGTTAGAACCAACTTCATCGTGCAAATCGCGGGCAATATTATTACGCACGGTTTGCATTTTTACTAATTGGTTTAATCGAAAGCGTATAAAGGCATAAGAAAAGGAAACCACTAAAACGAGCAATAATAAATAGAACCACCAGGTTTTGAACCAAGGGGTTTTAATAATAATAGTTAATGTTTGTTCGCTTTCGGTCCAATTACCAAAACAATCACAACCTTTTAATCGAAAGGTATAACGACCGGGAGGTAAGTTAGCGTAATTAACTTGACGCTGAGTTCCGCAATTGATCCAATCTTTATCTAAACCAACCAATTGATAAGCATATTGGTATTCTTCATTACGATAGAAGCCTAATCCGGCAAATTGAAATACCAAATAATTCTCGTCGTAAGCCAAATGCAACGATTCAATAGGAACTGTACGTGAATGACCGTTAATAGTTAAACCCGTTATTAGCACCGGATTAACGATATTAACTTGCTTCAATTCGTTTGGTTTGAAAAAATTAACCCCTTTAATACCACCTAAGCAAATTAATCCATTCGAGCATAATAAACCCGCATTGGTATTGTACTCATAGTTTTGAATGCCGTCTTTTATGGATAAGTTAAATACACTTTTGTTGTTTATGGCGAAACGGCAAATACCCCTGTTGGTTCCTAACCACAAATAGCCTTGTTGATCGGCTACTATAGAATAGATGGAATTATCGGGTAGTCCGTTTTCGGTGGTGTAATGGGTAAAGCTTTCGGTTTGTCGATCAAAATAATTTAAACCACCTCCATTGGTACCTACCCAAACTCCTTTGCTTCCTTCAGCTACCACCGCGCGAATATCATTTACATTTAATGAATTTGGTTTTGTGGTTGTACGAGCCGAATAATACTTAAAGGAATTAGTCGATTCGTTAAATTGCAACAAACCACCTTCTGTAGCACAAAATATTTGATGATCCGGAGTTTCCGTAATTTTAAATGTTAATCCATAGGTTGGTATCACATTATTTTTTTTATCACCGGAGTAACAAGTCAATTGCGCTTTATTAAGTGGTATTTTACCTTGGAGCAAGGAGTCTAAATTTAAGCGTATAATTTTATTCGAGGCTGTTCCAATCCAAAAGCGGTCTTTCGAATCACAAAAAATGGTGCGAATACTGGAAAGCTCAACCGGATATAGCTTTGCAGAAAATGCTATTCGAGCAATTTTGGTTTTTGGGTCAATAACATATAACTCGTTCCCATTCCAAGTACTGATCCAAATATTTTGATAGCGATCTTTTATAATGCAACTAATTGGAAGTTGATCAAATTCATGCTTTCCGTTTAAACTATAATTTGTTGATCCGCTGATTCCGGTCTTGAAATCATGTAAAAACAAACCTCCTAAAGTGCCAATTAAAACTTGTTCTTTATTCAGTTCGCAGAATACTCGTATGTTTTCATTTTGACGGTATTTGGTGTTTACTAAACTTGGTGGTTCAAAGCGCTGAACTAAGTTACGAGCAGGTTCAATTTTAATAAGGCCATTGCCCGGTGAGCAAACCCAAACTACGTTTTCATCTTCTAGGATAAATTCAACATTTTCGAAATAAGGATGTTGCGTTTTTTCGACTTCATCGGCATACTTCTCCAGTATTTCAAAATGCGCATTAACATGAAAAATGCCATTGTTAAATGTGCTAATCCAAAATCCGTTTTTGGCACCATGAAAAATGGAGTTGATATAAACGGGATTGGTAGCCGATCCTATAGCTAAAACTTGTTTGGTTAAACCAGTTTTTAAATCAATGGCATAAATGGCATTTACACGATCTGTAACCAATAGTGTATCTTGATTTAAACTAAAAATAAAGTTCCAGGAATTAATTTGCTCTGTGGTCGCAGTTAAATTAAAATCGGGTAATTGAATAAACGCGTGCTTTTCGGCAACATACGAGAAACACTGTTTATCTTTAATAAAACAAAGCGCACCATTCTTATTTTTGAAGAATGCCAATGAAACTTTGTTTAATTCTACCAATTGTTTATTAGCATCAATATAGGTATTGAAAATAAATTGCTTGCTTGCCAACGTATAAAAGTAAGCGCCGTTTTTGGTAATCAACCATAAGCCGGTGTCTTCCAAAATGGGGGAATTTATTAATCCTTCTTTAGGCATTTTGATGGTTTGCCAATAATTTCCCATCGAGTCATATACAGTCGATTCGGGACGGCGCGACAACATGAAGTAATTGGAATATTGGTATAAATTGGGGGTCTCGTTTCTAACATTCCACTCCATAAGTGGGGTATAGTTACCTTTATCGGGATTCAGTTTACATAGGGTTGAGGTTGTTTTTAATAGCACCGTACCATTGCGAGTCATACAAAAGGATAGAATGGAACTGAGGTTTTGGAAACTACCGCCTTTCGATTTTTCGTAATAACTTTTAAATTGGTACCCGTCAAAACGATTTAAGCCTCGTTCGCTGCTTAGCCATAAAAAGCCATGGTGGTCTTTGTAAATGCCACTAATGGTGCTGGATGTCAAACCATGATCTTGATTATAATTAACCAAGGTATAGTTGCTTTGGGCAAGTCCGATTTTGGGCAATAACAAAGTGCTGCTGCTGCATAATACAATAAAAACAAGCTGTAACAGTTTTATCATAAGTACTGCAAGGTAACGGAAATTAAGATTTTATGCAATGTTCGATTAATAAATACCCCTACTATTAGGGATTGCCCATGTTAAAAAGATGTTGTAATTTAGGAAAAATTAATCTCAAAAATGAAGTTGAATTTGCTTGAAAGGATGAATCAAATAAGAAACGACACATTGCAGTTAATTGCAAAAAGTAATGAACGCATGATATGACATCGTGTTTTTTACTAGATGTAGCGCTGATTTTACAAGCTTTTGTAAAAAATCAGAACTAAAAAATGCAGTTTGTAAACTAATGACTTAGTTTTGTGCGTTGAAGAAGAACATGTTTAATTATTCAAGTAATAAAATCCCTATATAATGAGCAATCAAACAATCGATAATCGTTTAAGTAAGTTGTTGAAAGGTATTCGATTAGATTTTCAGTTTCCAATTAAAGATATTCCCGAGTTTGAGCAGAACTTACTGAACGGCATTTCGGAATCATTAACGATTAAACGTAAGCAGTATTTATTCAAAGAAAATAATAAACCGGAAGGCGTATATTTTCTTAAAAGTGGTAAAATAAAATTATTGAAAGAATACGCAGACGGTCGTTCGCATATACATTTTATCATTACCGGAGAACAATTTTTTGGTTATCGCCCGATTTTGAGCGATATGAATCATCCGTTATCGGCAGTAGCTTTAGAAGATTGCGAATTAACGTTTATTCCGGTAACCAAGTTTTTACAAGCCATTGAGTTAATGCCGGTATTTTGTCGCAAATTATTAGAAGAATTGTGTCGCTCGTTTTCGGTATTAATTGCACGAACCAATTTATATTCTCAAAAATCTGTTCCGCAACGTTTGGCTTATGCCATCCTGTTGTTAAATGAAAAATACCATAACGATTCAAAAACAAACGTGAATTTAAGTCGCAAAGACTTGGCAGCTTTCATCGGTACTTCCATA
>JAHEYX010000221.1 GCA_023251415.1 Chitinophagales bacterium | reverse complement strand
TGAATGGATTAGAAGGTTTAGTGCTTGCCTCCAAAAACAAATATGATTTAATATTAATGGATATACAAATGCCGTATATGAATGGTTATGAAGCTTTAGCCATGATAAGAGCATTTAATATTCATACCCCAATCATCGCACTAACTGCAAATGCCTCACCCGAAGAAAAAGAAAAATGTTTGGCCTTGGGTTTTGATGACTATATAGTAAAACCTTTTAAAGCCAATAAATTAAAATGGCATATCGCTAATTGCTTGAGCAGTACCTTTGTTCCTGCTAAAGTAGCCGTCGAACCTTTGTTCACTTTAGACTACATCAAATCCATTTCTAAAAATGATGAACTATTTTTTGATAAAACAGTACATTTATTAATTGATGAATTAAGCAAGTCGGTTGAAGAAATACGATTAGCCGTATTAAATTCGGATAGCAACAAATTAAAATTCGAATTAAATAAAATCAGCCCCACCTTAAAAAACCTGAATATTCGTAAAATAGACTATCCTATTGCCTTTTTGAAAAAATTAGAAAATAATGTGCAGTTTACGAAAGAACTGAAAGAGCACACCTTGTACTTAGAAACGGTATTGCTCGAAATCATTAATCAATTAAAAAATAAAACGTATATTTCATAGTTGAAAAGTTTCTATTAACCTTTCCAAACCATTAATAAATTAAACAATTGGTGGTAGAACCGTTTATTAATGAACTGTGTAATGTAACTTTAGTATGAATTCATCCGTTATTCGATTTGATAGTAGCCAATTAAACTTACTTTCATCTGCCTATATTTTATTAGATAGTAAATACCGTATTCTGGCGCTGGGTAGCGATTTACAATCCCTGTTTTCGAACAAAAAGTCGGTTCATTTCAGTGACTATTTTTCAATCAATGAACCAACAGCAGTACATCCAAATATAAGCGAAACAAACTTACCTTTTCCATTGCAAGAAGAACTAACGCTGCTTACGAACACCGATTCGCAGACAGTTGTAAAAGGAAAATTTATTAAAACCAATCAGCAGTATTTATTTTTAGGGAATATTGTTACAACAAAATCAATAGTCCCTTTCGCTACACCGGATAATGCATTTACCATCGTAAGCAAACGCCTCGAAAACGTGATTCAGCATATCCAGTCCGGAATTTTGGTAGAAGATGAGTTCAGAAAAATTGTTTTAACCAATCAACTTTTTTGTGATTTATTCTCGATACAAGCATTACCTGAGCAACTGAAAGGATTTGATTGTTCCCAATCGGCAGAAACCAACAAAATTTTCTTCAAATATCCAGAAGGATTTGTAAGCCGCATCAATGAAATTTTACAAAAAAAACGAATCTGTTGTTAACGATATCCTTGAATTAATCGATGGCCGCATATTTAGTCGTGATTATTCTCCGCTATTAATCGACGGTAAAAAACGCGGTCACTTATGGACTTATAATGATATTACGCTTGCTCAACAAGCACAAAAAGCGCTCATCAACAGAGAAGAAAAGTACCGTGGTATTATTTCGAATATGAACTTGGGGTTGATGGAAGTTGATTTAAATGAAACCATTTTATTTGCCAATGCCAGCTTTTGCAAAATGAGTGGCTATTCTTTGCATGAATTGATTGGAAAGAAAACCTACAATCTATTTGTACCAATAAAAGCTTTCGCAATTGAGGCTACTATTGCACGACGTAAGAAAGGATTATCAGATGCTTACCCGTTAAATTTTTTGGACCGCAATCAAGAAGAAAAATGGTGGTTAATTAGCGGAGCCCCGTTATTGAATGATGCCGGTGTAATGATTGGTTCAATCGGAATACATTTAGATATTACCCATCAAAAAGAAATAGAAAAAGAACTTATCGTAGCTAAAGAACGGGCAGAAGATTCATCAAGAGCAAAAGAAGAATTTCTGGCCAATATGAGTCACGAGATTCGAACGCCATTAAACGCAATTATCGGCATGGCGAATCAACTCACAAAATCTAAATTGAGTAAGCAGCAACAATTTTATTTAGATAACATGTTGAATGCTTCTGAAAATCTTTTAGTTGTTATCAATGACATATTAGATATTTCTAAAATTGAAGCCGGTAAATTATCCATCGAGCATATTCCATTTAACCTGAACGAGCTCAATCAAAAAGTTAAGAATGTAAACACCTTGCGCGCTGAAGAGAAAGGCTTGTATTTAAAGTTTCAAATCGATCCAAACATACATGAATTCGTAATTGGCGATCCGCATCGTTTGAATCAAGTATTAATGAACTTGATAGGCAATGCGATTAAATTTACTGAAAAAGGTGGTATTACACTACGTTGTAAAGCTAAAGAATTTATTCAACCCAATAAACAAGTCATCTCTTTTGAAGTAAGTGATACCGGAATTGGAATGGATAAAAATTATTTAAACGGTATTTTCGAAAAGTTTTCTCAAGAAGATAAATCCATTTCCAGAAAATACGGTGGTACAGGCCTCGGATTAAGTATTTGCAAAGCATTGGTTAAATTAATGGGCGGCACCATTACGATAAAAAGTAAAAAGAAAAAAGGAACAACAATTATTGTAAATCTACCATTTGAGAAAACACAATTAGAAGAAGTTGCTCCCGCTATCGCTATAAAAACTCCGCTATCATTGGAGGGGGTTAAATTGCTTTTAGTGGAAGACAACGAACTTAATCGCTTAGTCGCTACTTCAATTTTGAATGATTATGGCGCTGTTATAACTGAAGCCGTGAATGGTAAAGAGGCGCTTCAAAAATTAAATAAAGACGCGTATGACCTCATACTTATGGATTTGAGTATGCCGATCATGAATGGTTATGAAGCCACACTGGCAATACGCAACAAACTTCGTATCAAAACACCGATCATTGCCTTAACAGCAAATGCCATTCGCGGAGATCGTAAAAAATGCATGGAAGCGGGTATGAACAACTATTTATCAAAACCATTCAAAGAACAAGAATTGGTTTATTTGATACAACAAACGATTCACAAAAGTGCTGCACCAAAGAAGGTAAAAATAGCGACTGCCCCAGTTTCAGAAAATAAGATGGTGCTAGGTAATCAACCCTTATACAGTTTTAATACCATAGCTAAAATTGCGAAAGGAAATATGGCCTTTATGCAAAAAATTCGTGCCTTACTTTTAACACAAATGCCGGCCGGGCAACTAGAGTTGGAGCAGGCAATAAAGCAGGAAAATTATGAAACTGTTTATGCCGTAGCACATCGTTTAAAATCGAATGCGGCTAATTTAGAAATCAATTCACTGAAAGAGCTGATGCTAACCATAGAGGTATTGGCGCATTCTAAAAAAGAATGGAAAAAAATCAACACGCTATTTGCTGAAGCCAAACCAATCCTTGAAGCAGTGGTAGAGCTACTGCGCAACGATACCTCCTTTAATTCGTTTTAGGTTTGGTTTTATTGATGGTACTCAGTTGAACAGGTGCTAAGCCCGTATTTTTTTTCACCTTCAAGGCACTTAATTTATTTTGCTTAATCAATTTAACCGGCCCCCATTTTATGGGTTGACTAAATGCATTACCGGAAACTTCAATTTCTTTCATGGGATAATTGGTAGTTAAATCCATTAATTGAAGTCCACTAACAATTTCAACTTTATTGTCGTTAAATTTTAATTGTTTACAACCTACATTTTTAATTAGATCAAAATTGGTTTCGATTTGATTTGCCGTTACCTCCACATCCTTGATTTGGCTGGTGGTACTGGTTAATGCAAGCAAGTACATTCCATTGATGTGAAATTTATTTTTCTTAATCAATAAGGCTTCGTTGTATTGAATTGCATTTATTACTCCTTTTGTTGACAGTGGTTTCGTAAAGGTAAATTCATTATTGCTAACAGTTACATGTTGTGAACGACAACACCATAAAAAAGTATTTTTGAACGTGTTGTTACTAACCATCACATTGCTTACCGGATGCAAGGTGTCATAACCGCTGATTGACACGTTATAACAACCGATAAATTGGTTATTGGTAATAACTACATTTTTGGTAATTCCGGATTCCGGCTCGATATGAATACTGGAATGTACGGTTGAATCAAATATGCAATTCGCTATTTTAATGTTGCTAAAGCCACTACCTAAAGTAATGGCATCACGATGGGTGGCTACAAATCGACAGCCGGTTATGTTTATATTTTTGCTGGGATGCAAGCCCGGACCTCGAATACCAATACCATCACCGCCGGTATGCGTAAAAGTACAATTGGAAACGCTTACCTCATTTGCTTCGTTGATGTAGATGGCGTGCAGGTGTTCGTTGATTTTACCGTTTTGCGCTTGGTTTTGGCTATTTCCATCGAATACCAAATTTTGAATAGTCACAGCTTGTACGCGTTCAACATAAACCATACGTGTAAAATTGGGTTGTTGAGGCAGTAAAATTAAGCGAGCCGGATTTGCACTGTCAGTGGTAAGTTTTGAGTTGTTCGCTAAATAAAGGCAGCCGGCTTTAGCATTACTAGCCCTGGAAAGAGCATAGGTTCCGGGAGGAAAATACACCTGCCCATTTTTACATCGAGCAGCGCTATCAATTGCGCTCTGAATGGCTTTCGAATCGTCGATTAGTCCGTTACCGATAGCTCCGAAGTTTTTAACATTACAGCTTGTTTGCGCAGGCAGTTTGAATAAACAACAGCATAGTAGAACTATTCCGAAGATTGTTTTCATAATTGACGTAATTCAAATTTACGTTCTACTGCTTTAAATTTACCTGAAGCACCGAGAGGAATATCCGTTACATTTTTAATTTCGATTTTAACCTGCTCACCTAAACGGTCGCGTAAGTTGCGAAGGAACTTTTCTTCCATAGCCGCAGTATAGTTTTCATCGGTAACGTTTAACACTTCAAATTGATCTTCTGTATGTTGAATTATTTTAGATTTAACGATACCTTCTAATCCTTTATAGGCAGGGTCCATACGCCCAACGAAGCCTTTCTCCTTGGTATATAAAATATCTTCTTGTCGGCCAACTATTTCTTCCACCACCGGCATTTGGCAACCACAAGCACAAGCTTGGAAGGAATAACTTTTTTCACTTACACGAACCCAATCGCCGGTACGGTAACGAATCAAAGGCGTTTTCCATTGGCGTAAACTGGTAACCGTTAACTCGCCCATTTCACCGGGTTTTGCATTGCTTCCATCGCTTGTTAAAAATTCAAAAACACCAGAATCTAAATTTAAATGCAATTGGTGTTGCGGGCATTCAACAATAAATGGTCCACCTTCAGAGGAGGAATATTGATTATAAACATTGCAATTAAAAGCCTTTTCGATTTCTACCCGATAATGCGCATACAAGGTTTCGGCAGTAGTAGCAATAGCTTTTAATTGAAATTGCAGTTTGATTTGATGGTTATTGATGTATTGTGCTATCAAATAAATTGCGGAAGGGTAAGCATCAATAAAATCAGGTTTAAAAGCATTCAATTTATCGATATAAGCCGGCAAATTTTCAGCAGTTAAGTGATAAACCGACATGAACAATTGTTGAGCCGGTGCATTATAGACCCAAAACGGAGGTTTTTGTTGCGTAGGAGGCATTAAGATTTTGCCTGACAAGCGAACCGATTT
>JAHEYX010000220.1 GCA_023251415.1 Chitinophagales bacterium | reverse complement strand
TAAAAGAAACCGAATCGTATGCAGTAACGAGCGTATTGTTGGTTTTATCAGTGTATAAACGAAGGTTATCAGCAAAGCGGTATTTTTCCCAACTAATGCCTAAACCCCAACGGAAGTTTACATGATGTTGATACAGGTTAATACGTTGCTCAAATATGTTTAAACCAATGTGGTAGCTTTTTTCTTGTTGTAAAGTAAAGAGCTTGTTAGGTGACAGCTGGTTATTCATGTATGGATTCAAATCTTTTTGTTGCTGATAATTGCATAAACCTAAATCCAATCCCAACCAACTATTTTTGATATTTTTTTCTGCTTTTGGTTTTTTGGGAGTGATGGTTGAAGTGGCTGATGAAGCGGTGTCTTTATCCATTTCAACGCCTTTAGGTTTCATTTTCAAAATCATCTTTCCAAGCTTTACGATTGTGGTATCATCACCTGTTTTATTTTCGTTTTCAGGAGCTTCAATTACAATTACTTTTTCATCTGAATTTGGATTTTTCTCAATTTTCACTTTGCCGTTTCCGTATTTTTCTAATTTACGAGCAGCTTTCATAAGTTCTTCCTCGCTTACATCTTTGGTATCATCTTCTGTTTTAATGATGATAATTTTTTTCTTCTTAGAAGTGTCAGTTGCAGCTATTGCAGAGTATTCAGGTTGATTACTTTCTTCCTCTTGACCTAAAATATGAGTACGAATTTGTTTTGATAAGAATAGCATCAAATCGCCGGATGGATCTGTTTCGTCATCGTATAATTCGGGAGTTGTTGACACAGCAGCAGAATCTTTAGTGCCGTTTCCGCCAAATTCGTAGCGGGTAGTGGCTCTACTGACCAATACGGCAGACAGTAGCAGGACGAAGGTTAAGGTTGATTTTTTCATAATGGTGTAATTTTATTTTTAATTATTTTGATTTATGATTAGTGATGTGTTTGAATTCAAAAAAGCCGGCTTGTAAATGGATGTCCGGGTTGTAGTCGTCATCGCCCCAAAGTTTATTGCCTGCCCAAGAAATCAGTTTTATAACTTCTTGACCTTGTTTATTGATTTTAATAGGAGCAGCAGCAACAAGGGTAGAGGAGCTAGTAGTTGGCAATTTTTCAAAAGGTAAACCTGCGGCTTGATCAACAGCCCAATTCATGGAGGCAAGTGTTTTTTCTTTAAGTGCAGCCGGTGGAGCAGTTATCGCTGTTGGTTGAGCTAAAGCTACCACGGCTATTGGTTCAGGAGTAGCATTAGCAGTTGCTGTTTTGGTGGCTGCAATTAAATCGTTTTTTAAAGCCGGAGTAGGTGTTGCAGCAGGTGTGGCGGAGTTGCTGGAAGAACTAGTTTTCTCGGCAGCTGTTGGCGTTGGTGTTTGAGTTGCTGTTGGAGTAAAGGCTGTAGTGTTTTCGTTAGTTGGAGTTTGGTTTTGGAAATAGAAAAACGATGTGATAATTAGTGCTAAAACAGCTGCTGCCACTGCAAAGCGTAAAATGGTCGCAAAAGGTACAAGTGCTTTTTTCCGGTATAAAATTTCCGGATTTGGGAAAGCAATGGATTCATCAGGTGTTAATTTAGTCATTTCAAACAACGCTAACTCCTGCTTTAGTTCGGGATGCTTCTCGATAAAAGTTTCTACCATTAAGCGTTCAGATTCATTCAGCTCATTTTCCATGTAACTGATGAAGAACTCTTCGTAATTGGTTAAATCAATTTGATTCATAATTGTTGTTTTAAATAACATTTTCGATGCTCACTAAATAGTTTTTCAAAGCCAATCGTGCGCGGTGGATATACACTTTAACTTGTGATTCCGATAAATTCAAAATGCCACCAATTTCCTGATAATCATAGCCTTCGTAATCACGAAGTAAAACGGCAGCTTTTTGAATAGCCGGTAAAGTTTCGAGTGCACGTTCCAAAGCCTCCTTTAATCCTGTTTTTTTAGCCCCTGTTACTGCAGCATTTGCCGGAAACGACTCCACATAGGACATTTTTTTAATTTTACGGTGTTGGTCTACCATATTGGAATAGGCTACTTTGAACAAGAATGCTTTTGCTTTTTCAACTTCCACTTCTTCTTTTTTATTCCAGAGAATTTCAAAAGCGTTTTGCACCACATCGCGGGCATCCTCTTCGTGGCGGCACTGCTTTAAAATAAACCGGTAAAGAAAATCGGCGTATTGTGATACGCACTGTTGGTAGTTTTCTAGCGTCATCTGTATATAAATCGTTTGAGCCTGGCAGAAAGTTACAGGTAAAGTAAAATTTTTTTTCGGCTGCAATAAGTTTTCAAAAAAGTAATGTGTTTCAAAGTGTTTTTATACCTTCGCATTTCTCTATTGTCCTATGGAAAAATATGTTGTTTCAGCTCGGAAATACCGGCCTGCCAAGTTTGAAGATGTGGTGGGGCAGGAACATATTACAAATACCCTACGAAATGCGCTGAAGAATAATCAATTGGCGCATGCTTTTTTATTTTGTGGACCAAGAGGGGTAGGCAAAACTACTTGTGCCCGTATTTTAGCTAAAGTTATCAATTGCCTCAATCCAACACCGGAGATGGAGGCTTGTGAAAGCTGTAGAAGTTGTTTAGCCTTTAATGAAACAACCTCTTTCAATATTTATGAATTAGATGCAGCCAGCAACAATAGTGTGGAAGATATACGGGGATTAATAGAGCAGGTGCGTATTCCTCCACAAGGCGGTAAGTTCAAGGTGTACATCATCGATGAGGTCCATATGCTTACTTCGGCAGCCTTTAATGCTTTTTTAAAGACATTAGAAGAACCGCCTTCATACGCCAAATTTATATTAGCCACTACAGAGCGACATAAAATTTTACCTACTATATTAAGTCGTTGTCAGGTGTTTGATTTTAGCAGAATCAAGCCTGATTCTATTGTTCAACAATTACGAAAGATTGCTATTGATCGAAACGTTAGTGCCGATGATGATTCCTTGCATTTAATCGCTCAAAAAGCTGATGGTGGTTTACGCGATGCATTGAGTTTATTTGACAAGATGGCTAATTTTTGCAGCGGTAATATTGTCTTAAGTGAAGTATTAGAGCAGTTGAATATTTTAGATGCTGATTTTTACTTCAAATTAACGGAGTCGATGTTAACGGAGGATGTGGGAGCTGTATTAACAACGTTTCAAGCCATTTTGCAAAAGGGCTTCGAAGGCGATACGTTATTAATGGGCTTGGGAGAACATTTTAGAAATTTATTGGTTGGTAAAGAGGTGGCAACACTGCAATTATTAGAAGTGAGTGAAAATGTGCGCAAGAAATACATACAACAAAGCACCATTACACCGGCGTCCTTTTTATTAAGTGCGTTAAATTTAATAAACGAGTCAGATATCAATTATCGAATGAGCAAGAACAAGCGTTTGCATGTTGAATTGCTGTTGATACGATTATGTTATCTCAATGCAACCATTAAAAACTTTGCTGTTCAAGCAGAGAAAAAAAAAACAACTGACCCCATAACTGCGGCCTATGAACCCGGTGTAACCACCAGTACTGCAGGCAATCCAACCATGATAAAGCCTGTTGTGCAATTGCCTAAAACAGTTGTTCCAACAAGTCCTTCAGCACCTGCAGGCGGAAGTCATAAGCCTTTATCATCAGCAACGGCCAATACTTCGGTTAACTTAAAAGGGATTGATTTAGGAAAAATGAAGGAACTTGCTGCGCAACAAGCTGTTGAACGCAAAATTCAAGAGCCCAAGCAGGAAGAAAAGATTGAACAAGTTGCTGCCAGTGTGGTTCAAGGAACACCAACTGCAATTCCTGCCAAAGAAAAGCCGTATACCCCTATGCAAAAATTCGATGCAATGACTGCAAAGAATCCAAAATTGATTGAATTAATGAAAACCTTGCGTTTGGACGTAGAATGGTAATGAATAGTCACTTTTAAAACAATATAAACAATGCAATCGACCAAAGATCACGTTATTTCAATCACTTATCAATTACGCACAGAGGCAGATGGACCTATTGCTGACGAGGCAACCACTGAGGCGCCATTTTCCTTTTTGTTGGGTCATGGCAATGTATTACCTAAATTTGAACAAGCCTTAATGGGTGTTTCAGTAGGAGATACCTTTGCTTTTGTTTTGAATCCGGAGGAAGGATATGGTCCGGTTGATCCAACAGCTTTGGTGGCTTTGGATATTAATATGTTTACCAATGAAGACGGGGCTATAGCGTATGATATGTTGGTGATTGGAAACGTGTTACCATTGCGTGATAATCAAGGAAATCAATTTAGAGCGGTAATTACAAATGTAGATAATGAAAATGTGCATGTGGATTTGAATCACCCGATGGCCGGAAAAACCTTACATTTTAGTGGAGCTGTTTTAACTATCCGTGAAGCAACTGCAGAAGAAATTGCACATGGTCATGTACATGATGGTTCACATCATCACTAATCAATTTTACTTTTTGTTAGAAAGGGGGGCCAATAAGGCCCCCCTTTTTTGTTTGATATGAAATTGTTAACCCTACGAAATAGGCAAATAGCTAATTAATTCTACAATATATAAAAAGTGCAAAATATGGAAAAAGTCTAAAAAATGATTAAATTTGTTGAAAATTGGCGAAAGTCAGCTACGTATTGATAAATGGCTTTTAGCTTCAAAACAGGTTCGTATGAAAAAAATGTTCCTATTCGTAAGCTTTAATTTAGTGATAACCTTAGTTTACGCTCAACAAGAGCGCCTACATTTTGAACCGGAAGTTGAAACGGGAAACGCTAAATCAAATATAGGACGTGACTATAATGCCTGTGTTCCATTAATTGGTAACGACGGAAGTTTAAAGCTGGTCAATGGAAATGCAAACTTTATAAAACCGGAAATCGGTCAGGTAACAGTAATTAAAGAACTGATTTGTTCAGGTGAAAAATATAGCTTTAACGGCGTGACTTATTCCCAAAGTGGTATTTATCCGGTTACACTGAAAACTAGCTCAAGTAATGATTCATTGGTCGTATTGCAACTTAAAATTGCCAAAAGAAATCAAACCATAATTAATTACAGCACCTGTAGTAATACACCTTATGTTTTTGGGAATAAAGTTTTGACTAAAAGTGGTATTTACATTCAGCACGAAATGAATAGATTGGGTTGTGATTCTGTGATTGCATTGAATTTAACGGTATATCCAAGTATAGTTTCGGAATTTAATGTTTCCATTTGTCAAGGCAAATATTACTTGTGGAATGGTCAAACGTATCATGAACCCGGAAAGTATAACGCACATTTTAAAAGTAGGAAAGGTTGCGACTCCTTGGTGATTTTGAATTTGCAGGTCATCAATGGAGGAAGGCACTTATCGGAAGTTACGCTTGCAGAAGGACAAACTTATACTTTTCACAAATTTGCATGCAAAAAGGCAGGAACGTATACCTTACATTTAACTACAGCTGATGGATGTGATTCAATAGATATGCTGGTTTTACGCTTCGAACCAAAGGTCGGAATTGGGAATTCGGCATTAACGGTAGCTGCCGCAACGTCAAATGAAAACGGTACTTCTAAGGTTAATGGGATCAGAAAGGAAGAACTTATAACTGAAAAAAGTGTTGTTGAACGTTAACCATTTGCTTCTGATAATGCACTTCAATATGCAAATTTGTTGTTGTATA
>JAHEYX010000219.1 GCA_023251415.1 Chitinophagales bacterium | reverse complement strand
GTCGGTTACAAACAGCATTAGAAGCTGCAGTTAAAGACCGTAACTTAACTTCCAAGGTAACATTTAAAGGCTTAAGCAAAAACTTAAGTGCCGAATTGCCTCGTTTTCATTTGATGCTTTTGCCTTCATACACCGAAGGGTTTCCGAATGTTTTACTGGAATCATTTAGTGCCGGAGTGCCTGTAATTGCCTTTGCAGCTGGGGGTACCGCTGCTTTAATCAAACCGGAGAATGGCATTCAATTACCGCAAACTACCTCGGCAACAAGCTTTGCTGAAGCTATTGATCAAGCGTTAATGCGTACTTGGGATAAAAAAACGATACAAGCTACTTGTTATGCGCAGTTTTCGATGAATAAAATTGGAGCGGCTTATGCAGCACTTATTCAGTAAAACCACCACTTTCATTACCTGAGGCCGACTTAATTTTATAGATGAGCGTTAACATTAGAAAGCGTTGCAAAAGTTTGTTTTGCGTAATTTGAATGTAGTTGCCACTAACGGTTCTACTTAATTCACTGTTTTGTTTAAAGGCGTCATAAACCGTTAATTTCAAATTCCATTGCTCCTCCTTATCCAAAGGTTGCGTAATGGCTAGGTTTACAATAGAATTTATGCGACCAATAGTTGGGATGGCACGTGCATCCATAATGGTAGCTTCTACTTCAAACAAGGTGTGCTTTTTAGTAGAATAAGAAATTTCTGATTCTACACTTTGAACGCGCTGCTTATAATTTAATTGCGTGTTCAAATCATTTTTATAACTGCTAAACGACCAATTATAATCGAGATTAAACTCCAGTTTATCTTGCCATGTATATTGAATACCCGGACTGGTATTGATTTCAAACGTATTCCCCATATTTTTAATGCCGTTAAACAATTGCGGAACGATACTTTTAAAACCGCTCATCCCGTATTTAAAAGTCCAAGCGTTTGTAATCCTAAATTGGGAATACACATTCAAATTAGCATTAAAATAACCGCTTAAATTTTGTGGCGTACTGTATGTAATACCATTCGATTTTATGGTATTCAAATTACCGTGATAACTATCAGACTGACGTATATCGAGATTGGTCCAAATATGTTTAACAAATCCTTTCCATCCTTTTGCAAAGGTCACTACAGCATGGTTTTGCATAAACGGCAATAAGCCCGGATTACCAACTAATCGATACCATGGATTGGCTAAATTTTGAACCGGCATCAACTGATTAAATTTAGGGAAATCGATGGCTTGCTCCATAATCACTAAAAAGAACCCTTCGTTTTTCGGACGAATGCTAAAACGCATAACCGGTAAAAACTGCTGATATGATTTATTCAAAACAAAATTGGTGCTGCGGTTTCCATTCTCCATATTGATTTGCACAGCAGTTAAACCAAAGTTAAAACGCACCGTTTCTTTCTTGGAGTTCCAAGCTGCAAAGAGTTTTTCATTATACTGTTTAGAGGTATTATAGAAATGAATACTCAAGGTATCTAACTCATACGGGTAGTTTTGTGAAATATCATATTGAGTAACATTAGCAGCACTCTTGCTGATCAAATCGTTGTTATAGGATAATGAATAGGCATCGGTTCGTAAACCTATGCGCCAGTTTTTATAGACCGGAACCGTAAAGCTTAAATTGGCTAATTGTTCGGAGCCTTGAAATTGATTATCATTTTTTACATTTAATAACGTAGTGGTATTGTTGGTATATTGTTGTTTGATACCCGAGTTACCGCGCCATTTACCATTTAAGTTAAAAGTTAAAGTGAGGTTTTTATACTTGCGGTGCCGAACATTGAAATTGACATACGTTTCCAATTGGTCTTGTAAATTATTGGCGATGGATTGATTGGTGCCTGAATTGATGGGTAAATCATTTTGTGAAATTTGGCTGGAGTAATTTTCTTCCTTGCGAAACTTATTATAAGCCCCTATCATTCCAACTCCCATAATTCCAATAGAATCAATAGCTTTGGTAAAATCAACTTGCCCGTTAACCAGTTGTGCCAAACCTTTTTCGGTACTGTTGGTTAACGTTTTTTGACTACCGAATTGACTTAAGGGATTTTCAGTAATCACCTTTGAAGTGCTGTTAAAATTATTGGTAGATGCCCCAATATTACCGGAGAGCTTGCGTTTGCCTGAAAATTCATTAAAGTAGCTAAACGCCGCATTGGTTTTGGTATTGAGCAAGCCGGTTGATTCGGATTCATCAAAAGGATTGTAATAGTTGATATACCGACTCATGGTAGTCGCCAAACCGGCTTCTGATCCACCGTGGTAATTATCGAAACCAAAATCAAAACCGTTATCGTTAGTATTGTTGCTATTGCTGATGAATGAAAATTTGCGGTCATTTTTAAAGCTGTTTAAACGTAAGCCGCCTTCGTAGCGTTTGTTGGTTCCATAACCGGCTAAGGCATCGCCAAACAAACCACCACGTTTGCTTTTCTTCAATTTAAGATTAATCGTTTTGGTGTGATTGATTGCCAATTCGCCATTCTCATCTTTATCATCATACACTTGCACTTTATCGACCATATCGGCACGTAAATTTTTAGAAACCAAGGCCGGATTATTTCCAAAAAAATCAGAACCATCAACCACAATTTTGGAAACCTCATTGCCATCCACTTTCACATTTCCTTTTCGATCTACTTCAAAGCCCGGAATACGTTTGAACAATTGGCTCACGTCACTATTGGGGAGCACTTTCAACCGCTTTGCATTGATCTCAATCGTATCGCCTTTCATATAAATGAGCGAGGTACTGATGGTTACTTCTTTAAGTTGTGAAGAGCTTCTTATCAATTTAATTTTACGATCTGTATCATAATCCCAATCCCATAAAGCCGGTTTAATCGATATTATTCGTTCTTTATAGCCCATTGCCGAAAACACCAACAACAACGAATCACGGTTATGCACTTGAAAATCATAATTTCCATTAGAAGTGGTGAATGCAAAATTGATTAACGACGTGTCCTTCGCATTATAGATAGAGACGGTAACATCCGGCAAGGGTGCCGCGCTTGCAGAATCAACTACTTCACCTTTAAAAAAACGTTTAACTACTCGAGCTTGACTCATTACTTGCAATGAAATCAGCGATAGCAGCACAATCAGCAAAAGAAACCGTATTTTGTTCATTAAAAATTATAGCCTTTAAAAGAGGGTTTAAATTCATCCGCTGCAAAGTTCGGATTAACCACTACATTAAAAAATTCATATTTCTCAAACACCCCACGTTCATCACTCATTTCTTGAAGTAGGGGTAAATGCGTCGAAATTTCAATATACAACACACTTTCTTTGGCATACGAGCTCGGAATGGATAAGGTTTTTCCGCTCAAATCGTCATCGAAATACGAAATGTCATTGCGCTCTAAAATGGCATATTCAGAAATGGCAAATTTAGTGGCTATGCTAAATGCCGTTTCGCCCGGAAGTGCTTTGTAGTTGATATACGCATATTCGGGGTCTTTAATTCTAATTTTATAACACTTGTGTTGGTAAAAGTCAACCTCTCCTTCGTAATTAAAATACACAGTAAACCTTTTAGCCAAATCTGCTTTTTTTAATCCGGCGCCAATAATGCGATAAACCGGCATATAGCCCGTACTGTAGGGGGTGTGGCGTTGGCCTTTGGTTAAAAAACTGCTGAACGGACTTAAGTTTAAAGTTGGAACCCAATTGGCGCTTACTTTTATTTTATCGTTATTTTCTCCATGCGCATAAAGCATTTCGGTTCCTTTATGATCTTCCGATTCAATGCGGATATAGAATTTGCGAACGGGTTGTTCCATCACTTTAGTAAATAATAAAGCGTTTTTTAATTTAGGATCATCTTTAATACGTTCGGTACTCCGAAGTCGGTATTGCACCCCTTTTAATTGAATGACCGTATTGAGCATTTTTTCAATAACAGCATGTAAATCGATAGCCGGCTCGAATGACCCAAAAAGCAGAACTACAAAGGCTCCTAACAATCCATTTCGGAGAATAAGCATAGTGGTAAGGATAAATAATAAGGCTAATATAGCTTTTTAACAAATAGCTCCAAATGCAATTCCGTTAATGAAAGCAAAATCCTTACATTTGCAACTCCAAAAGCCAAAAGTCAATCTATTAAGCTATGTCTATTCCTTTCGAAAAATATGAAGTTATTATCGGGCTTGAAGTACATGCCCAATTGCAAACCCAAAGTAAAGCGTATTGCAGCGATGGGGCAGAATTTGGATTAGCACCCAATGTACAGGTTAGTCCGGTTTCACTTGGTCATCCGGGCACATTACCCGTTTTAAACAAAGCGGCTGTAGAATATGCAATAAAAATGGGCTTGGCTACCAATTGTACCATTAACAAAGTGAATCAATTTGCCCGTAAGAATTATTTCTACGCCGATTTGCCAAAAGGCTATCAAATTACACAACATACTACGCCGATTTGTACGGATGGGCATGTTACCATTACCGTTAATGGCGAAGAAAAACGCATTGGAATTACCCGTATTCATTTAGAAGAAGATGCCGGAAAAAGTATTCACGATATTGATCCATTCAATTCGTTAATCGACTTAAATCGTGCAGGTGTGCCATTGATTGAAATTGTGAGTGAGCCGGATTTACGCAATGCCGATGATGCCTACGAGTATTTAACTTTGATTCGTAAATTAGTGCGTTACCTGGACATTTGCGATGGTAACATGGAAGAAGGTTCCTTACGTTGCGATTGTAATATTTCGGTGCGTTTGAAAGGAGCCGCTAAATTTGGAACTAAGATAGAGGTCAAGAACATGAACTCTATTCGTAACGTGAAACGCACTATTGAATTTGAAATCCAACGTCAAATTCAAGCCGTTGAAAGTGGCGAAGTATTAACGATGCAAACGCGTAGTTTCAATGCAGCTAACGGAACTACTTTTGATATGCGTAGCAAAGAAATGGCCAATGATTACCGCTATTTCCCTGAGCCTGATTTACCTCCCTTTATCTTAACTGATGAAGCTATAGCCTCCGTAAAATCGAAAATGCCGGCTTTACCGGATGAATTGCTGGCTCGCTTTATCAATGAGTTTGGATTAACTCCTTATGATGCTGCGGTGTTAAGTGATGATAAAGACATTGCGCATTTCTTTATTGCATTAACCCAATTAAACAAGAATTATAAAGCTTGTGCCAATTGGGTGATGGGTGGTGTTAAATCGTATTTGAATGAGAATGCGATTGCAATCAGTGCATTTCCATTAAGTACCCAACAGTTGTCGGACTTGATTACTTTAATTGATGAAGGAAAAATTTCAAACACAGTTGCTTCACAAAAGATATTCCCTGCTTTGATTGCTACGCCTGAAAAGAATGCCTTGGCCATTGCACAAGCCTTGAATTTGATTCAAGAAAGTGATGCCGGTGCCATTGAAGAATTAGTAAAACAAGCTTTGGCAAAATATCCGGAAAAAGTAGCCGAATACAAATCGGGTAAAACAGGCGTTGCCGGCTTGTTCATGGGCGAAGTAATGAAATTATCGAAAGGTAAAGCCGATCCTAAAATTGCCAATGAATTGGTGATGAAATATTTGAATAATTAATAGCATACCACACAATGAATACATTTTTGCGTTACACCTTACTCCTTCTTTTAACGAGCGG
>JAHEYX010000005.1:17947-23149 GCA_023251415.1 Chitinophagales bacterium | reverse complement strand
TTGTGTAAATTCTTTACGGCAAGCATTAAAAAATAATGAACTAAAGCATGCAATTGCAACTGCTGAACGAATAGGGGTGATCATAATCGGTTAGGGGGCTAGGGGTTGTTGCAAAGGTAAAGGCATTCAAAACGAACTTACGTGAAGTTGATGTTATGATTTAATAGCCTTAAAGTGAAATATTGAACCGGCAAGGTAATATTTGGTAAAAGGTGGAATTTTTAAACGAGAAATGTACCTTCATACCATGAAAATTCTATCCATCAGTGGGCTACTGCTGCTAATACTGTATTCGCCACTCATTGCGCAAACTTGGCTAACACCTTTTGAAAAAAGTAATGGAACAAAAACAGCTACCTATCAAGAGGTACTGGACTTTTATAATCGGCTTGCAATAAATTTTCCTAAGCAAATGAAGCAAGCAAAACCATTAAATACCCCCACTCATTTACCACCTATTTATATACTTGGAGCAGCAAAAGACTCACCGGCTATAACGCTTTTAATTAATAATGCAATTCATGCCGGCGAACCGGATGGCGTTGATGCATGTATGCTCTTGGTACGCGATATTGCGGTAGGCAATTACAAACTTCCTCCATTTATTCGTTTAATTATTGTTCCGGTTTTTAATAGTGCCGGCGTATTACAAAGAGGCAGTTTTAGTAGAGCCAATCAAAACGGACCTGATGAATATGGCTTTCGTGCTAACGGACAGTACCTTGATTTAAATCGAGATTTTATGAAAGCCGATGCACCTGAAACACGCGAACTTCAAAATTGGTTGTGCCAAGAACGCGTCGATATTTTTATCGATAATCATGTAAGCGATGGAGCCGACTATCAACACCTCATTACCCTGTTGGTTTCTCAACACAATAAAATGCAAAAGCCCATTGATGAGTTAGTAAGTAACGACATGGTGCCACAACTCTATCAATTGATGAAAGAAAAGAAATATGATTTGTGTCCTTATGTAAATCACTTTAGTGAAACGCCTGAACAAGGATGGCAAGCATTTTATGACCCACCACGTTTTGCTTCCGGCTTTGCCAATTTATTAAATTGTATACCTATGGTGGTCGAAACACACATGCTAAAGCCATTTAAAGAGCGCGTTGAAGCCACTTTTTCCTTTTTGAAATGCACCATTACTTATGCTTCCATGCACCAAAAACAAATTGCCAATGCGCATCTGCACGCCGATCAGTTAATGCAACAACAAACTAAATTTTACTTAAACTACGCTTGTGATACTACTGCCTACGATTGGATTACCTTTAAAGGATATGAATCCGGTCACAAACCAAGTGAAATTTCAGGACAAGATCGCTTGTATTATGATCGTTCTCGACCGTTTACCAAACAAGTAAAATTCTATAATCAGTTTAAGCCGATCGATTCGGTTATCGCCCCTTCCGCCTATATAGTTCCGGCAGCATTTGTAAATAAAGAGGTTGAACGTTTTCAATTATTGCTCAATCAAAATTACTTTAACGAACAAGTACTTCGCGATACAAGCATCCTTGTTGAAGTATATGAAATAAGCAGCTTTAGTACCGTTAAAAACCCGTATGAAGGCCATTACTTGCACTACGATACCAAAGTTAAAAAGATGTTGAAGCCAATGAAAATTCATGCCGGTGATTATATTTTCAGATTGAATAATGCACCGCTACAATCAGGTAGCTTATTAAAACGATATTTGATTGAAACCTTTGAACCAATGGCACCGGATTCGTGGTTCAATTGGAATGGATGTGATGCCGTGTTACAACAAAAAGAAGGGTACAGTGATTATGTGTTTGAAGATATGGCAGCAACTTATTTAAAAGCTCATCCCGAATTGCAAAGTGAATTAGCTGCATTGAAAGCACACGATGAGGCTTTTGCCAAAAACGGTGCTGCTCAACTCAATTGGGTTTATAAGCATTCCCCTTGGTACGAAACAGGCGTAAACATTTACCCGGTTTATCGTTGGAATTATTAAGCAAGTACTGTTTAAATCCAAGTTAAATTAATTATTTTGTGACAACCTATTTAACTAATCAAAGCTGTATGAAACAAAAACCACTACTTTTTTGCTTTAGCTCGATGCTGTTTGCTTGCATTTTTAATTGTGCAATGGCAGCCGCTAACACAGGCGTGTTGCCTATTTCAGAAAACACTTGCTGTAAATCAGTGGATAGCAGTAAACAACAAGCTGTCGCTAATCCACCATTAAAAAAAGAGCAATGGCTAAGTTTAAAAATGGATCGTAAGCGACAACCAAGCGACTTGATTAAACTTAATTTCACACAGTTGCTAGCTAAAAACTTAACTTTACAATACGAGTTTGTTTATAATAAACGGATTGCCTTGGCGCTTACCGGTCGGTACATGCTACCAACACAAATTAAGAAACTGCCCTATATCGGAAGTAACGCACCATTGTTGATTTCGAGCTGGGGAGTAATTCCTGAAGCACGCCTTTATTTAGGCAAACGAGGAGCTCCACGCGGTATTTATTTAGCACCGTATTTTCGCTACGCCAATGCCACCATGAAACTCGATTACCCAATTCAAGTTTCAGGAAATTCCCCAACGATGGTTACTTTTAAAGGAAAAGCGGTAGCTACCAAAATCGGATTATTATTGGGTGGGCAATGGCTATTAAGCAAACATTGTACATTTGATTGGTGGATACTAGGCGTTGATATTGGTTCAACGTCGTTTGAACTGGGTGCAAAAAATGATAATGGATTGTTTCCACAAGAAATTCAAGATCAATTCCGATTAGATTTAGTTGAAAAATTAGGCCACATACCTTTGTATGGAACAGGCTTCAGTATTAAAGCCGGACCAAATGAATTAAGCGTTAAAAAATCAGTCAAGGGTATTGGTGTTCGATATCCCGGATTGTGCCTCGGATATGCCTTTTAAGTAATTGTTTCGGTTAATTCTTAAGCAATCTCAAAACAATCTTTTAAAAATAACAAGGGTTGATTACCTTTACTAACTCAAATCAACCGCTATAAATAAACTTTTATGAATTTTTTAGATTTTGAAAAGCCGATAGAGGACCTGTATAAGCAAATCGACAAAACCCGCGAAATAAGTGAGAAGAACAAGGTAGATATGAATTCTACCATAGCTGATTTGGAGAAAAAAATAGTCGAATTACGTGAAAAAATTTATACCAATTTAACCCCTTGGCAACGCGTTCAGTTAAGTCGTCATCCCGACCGTCCGTATACCTTATATTACATCGAAAAAATGTGTGATAACTTTATTGAATTGCATGGCGATCGTCATGTAAAAGATGATAAAGCTATGGTTGGTGGCTTAGGTACTATCAACGGAAAATCGGTGATGCTGATTGGTCAACAAAAAGGGGTTAACACCAAACAACGTCAATACCGCAATTTCGGAATGCCTAATCCGGAAGGTTATCGTAAAGCGTTACGTTTGATGAAAACTGCCGAAAAATTTAATATTCCGGTTGTTACTTTAATCGATACTCCGGGCGCATTTCCAGGTTTAGAAGCCGAAGAACGCGGTCAAGGTGAAGCTATTGCTCGCAACTTATTTGAAATGGCAAAGTTAAAGGTGCCGATTATTTGTATCATTATTGGTGAAGGAGCAAGCGGCGGTGCTTTAGGTATTGGTGTTGGCGATAAAGTTTTAATGTGTGAAAATTCGTGGTACACCGTAATCTCTCCTGAAAACTGCTCTACGATTTTATGGAGAAGTTGGGACTTTAAAGAAAAAGCAGCCGAACAATTGCATTTAACGGCAACAGATATGAACAGCTTTAAATTGATTGATGGCGTTATTAATGAACCGGTTGGCGGCGCACATACCAATCCGGAAGAAATGGCGCAAACCTTAAAGGCTACCATATTACATCATATTGAGCAATTGGAAGTAATGGACCCTGCTAAACGAATTACTGCGCGCATCGATAAATTTGCAAATATGGGAGTAGTAAAAGAAATGGCTTAATAATTGTGTAACAGCTGGCTATGTTTAAAAGAATTCAAGCGTATTTTTATAATCAAGCTTTACAAGCTGCGGTAAAAAAAATTGGTAAAATTGAACGGACTAAACTTCCGAACAATCAAATCAAAACAATAGGCATTCTTTTTAACGCTTCTGAAGAATTTAATTTTACTGCGGTTGATCATTTTGCAGCAAAGTATAGTGCCTATCAAGTTGAATTACTTGGTTATATTAATCGTTCCAAAAAGAAATTAGGTGCTAAAAGTATTCCCTTCAGTTGTTTTTTACAAGATGATGTGAATTGGTATAATGTCCCTTCCGGAATGAAAGTGGAACAGTTTACTGCCAAAAAATTTGATATTCTGATACACCTCACCATTACCGAAGATCCGGTTATTGAGTATATCATGGCTACTACTAAAGCGCGTTTTCGTGTTGGTTTTTTTCAACCCAACAAAGAAGCACTTTATGATTTAATGATAACTAGTAAGGAAGGAGATAAGTTGCAAGATTTGTGCAATCAAATTGAACATTACTTACAATTAATCAATCCTTAATTGCTGTTAGGCTACGGCTGCGAAAATAAAGAATAAGGTAGCCAACCACATAAAGAAAAGTCCATGAACAATAGTCGTGCGTTTCATAGTATTTGATTTTTTTGTAAAGGTAATTGGATATTAACGTTAACTCCTACGGTGATTATTGTATTTAGTTCGGTTTATTAACCCAACTTTTTATCTTTTTTTACAATTCTGTAATGTGCCCATAAAACTTAAACCGATTTAATTAGTTTTGTAGCCCACTGTAATACTTTATTCATGAATCCAAAAGGAAAACTTATTATTGTTGCCGCACCCAGCGGAGCAGGTAAAACCACTGTTGTAAAGCACCTTTTGGCCAATATGCCTCAACTTGCTTTTTCTGTTAGCGCTGCAACTCGATCTAAACGTGAAGGGGAAATAAATGGAAAAGACTATTATTTTATTTCTACTGCTGAATTTAAAAAGAAAATTGCCGACGAAGCTTTTGTAGAATGGGAAATGGTTTATGCCGATAAGTATTATGGCACACTAAAAAGCGAATTGCATCGAATTTGGGAAGAAGGTAAACACGTTATTTTTGATGTAGATGTTAAAGGCGGTTTGCATATTAAAGAACAATACCCGTTTGATTCATTGGCTATATTTATAAAACCACCGGATATTATTACCTTGGCTAAAC
>JAHEYX010000005.1:4396-17937 GCA_023251415.1 Chitinophagales bacterium | reverse complement strand
TGCAGCCTCTTTTGATAAAGTGATAGTCAATCATCATTTGGATGAAACGTTAAGCACCGTTCAACAATGGGTAACTGATTATATCACCTGAAAAAACTAAAAGAACCTAAACTTTTGTACTTTAGCTGACTAAACGACTACCTGCTCTACACTATGCCTGAAAAGAAAATTGAAACCCAAACCACCGATACCCAAGATAATACGGTACGTTTAAATAAATACTTGGCACATGCAGGAATTGCCGCACGTCGTAAAGCAGATGAGTTAATTCAACAAGGCTATGTAACAGTTAATGGCACGCAAGTTAAAGAAATGGGCTATCGCGTGAAACCAACGGATGTGGTTAAGTTTAAAAATAAAATCATTAAACCAACCCGCAATTACGTTTATATTCTTCTAAATAAACCTAAAGACTTTATAACCACACTTGCCGACGAAAAAGACCGCAAAACAGTTTTGCAATTGGTTAAAAGCGCAACTACCGAACGGGTTTATCCGGTTGGCCGTTTAGATCGCAATACTACCGGATTGTTGCTGCTTACCAATGATGGCGATTTAGCTCAACAACTGGCACACCCGAGCAACGAAATTGAAAAAGTATACCTGGCCTCCTTAGACAAACCGCTAACTCCCGAACACGAAGCCCAAATACGAAAAGGCATTACCCTGGAAGACGGAATTGTTCCGGTGAACCAATTGGCTTTTCCTAAAGCAGAAAAGCGGAATGAGGTTGGCATCGCTATTCATATTGGTCGCAACCGCATTGTACGTCGCGTGTTTGAACACTTTAATTACAAAGTAGAAAAACTGGATCGTATTGTTTATGCCGGTTTAACCAAAAAAAATCTTCCCAGAGGAAAATGGCGCTTATTAAATGAAAAGGAAGTGCTGTTTTTAAAACGCGGTAAATTATAGTTTATATACCAAGCCACCTTGAAGTAAAGCTTTAGCTATTCCGATTTCACTGTAAACAGCAAAGTGTGGTGTAATAAAGTAGCGTAATCCAAAACCGCTTTCAAATGAAACAGGAAAGAACAGATAGTTCAAATGCGCACCGTTAAAGGTTGGTAAATTTGAATATTCCCAAAACTTTTGTTCGCGATAACCCAGGCCGATTCCCCAATAGAAATCTGTGCTTTTTGTTACAATTAAATGCATATTCAATCGAGCTAAAATAGACCAAGACGAAAAATAAATGTTTACATATCCAACCCCATTTTTCCCATTTGCCAAAACTGCAGAATTTAATGAAGCCTGTCGCTTAAAGTTGACATAGTTATAACTAAGCCCCAGTCCTACACGATCAGCAATAATGTATTCCGCTTTAAATGAAACGGGTGAAAAGCCACTGTAACTAACTTGATCAAAACTTCTTGTAATACCTAAAATTTGCTTTTCATCAAATTTGAAAAGTGTTTTAGCTAAATTAGGTTTACCATAACCCAAGGAAAACAATACAGTTCCTTCCGGTAATACAGTGGTGGCTTCCTGTGCTTTTACAGCCACAGTAAACACCAAACTTAATAACCAACTGTATTTTATAAACCGCATAACTGCAAAAGTAAAATATTATACGTGTTCTTGACACAGTTAATTTATCAAGCTAGCTTAACTTTAATAATCAACGATTTCTTTTACTTGTACAAATGAACGATATTTGCGCCAATACCATCCGCGATTGAAAAAACACCTGAAAATAGCATTAGCCGGAAACCCGAACTGTGGTAAGACTTCATTGTTTAATGCCTTAACCGGTTTGCGACAAAAAGTAGCCAATTACCCGGGGGTAACTGTCGATAAAAAAACCGGTGAGTGTAACTTGGATGACAATACACAAGCTACTATAATTGATTTGCCCGGCACCTACAGCTTATACCCCAAATCCTTAGATGAATACGTGGCGTTTGACGTTTTGTTAAATAAGGATAATGATTCCTATCCGGATGTTATTATCGTTGTGGCAGATGCGGCAAACCTGAAACGGAATCTGTTGTTTTGTTCGCAAATTATCGATTTAAAAATACCGGTAGTAATTGCTTTAAATATGTTGGATGTGGCACATCAACAAGGCCACGATCCGGATATCCCTGCACTTAAAAATGCACTCGGAGTATCCATAGTTCCGATTAATGCACGCAAAGCTGAAGGTGTTGATGAATTGAAACGCGAATTGTTAAAAGCTAAAGTAACTGCCACCGATTATTTAATCGATTTGCAGAAATTGCAACCCGAACTGGTGCAAGCTATACGTCCTATCGTTCAAGCTACTAGCGACTATGCAACCTTGTTAACTGCTCATCATTACAGCAACTTGTTTTGTTTAGATGCACGGACGAAAGAAAAAATAAAAGCTTTATTACTTCAACACCAATTCAAGAGTACAGCCTTACAAGGCGAGGAAACGTTGTTGCGGTATGAAATGATAAACCGCTTTATTACCGACTCTCCAAGTGATAAACAAGCCATACGCGAAAAAAAGATTAGCAAATTAGATCATGTGCTTACCCACTATTTTTGGGGGTATTTGATTTTTATTGTGTTGATGTTCGTAATGTTTCAACTCATTTTCACCATTGCAGCCGTTCCGATGGATTGGATTGATAATGGCGCTGTTGCTTTACGGCTTTGGATAAGTAAACATGCTCCCGATACAATATGGATTGACTTATTGAATAACGGCATCATCGCCGGATTAAGTGGCGTAGTTGTTTTTATTCCTCAAATAATGCTGCTTTTTGGAATGATAACCATCCTTGAAGATACCGGTTATATGTCGCGCGTAAGTTTTATGATGGATAAATTGATGCGAAAAGTTGGGATGAATGGACGAAGTGTGGTGCCATTAATGAGTGGTATGGCTTGTGCAGTGCCGGCTATCATGAGCGCACGAACTATTGAGAATCGAAAGGATCGCTTAATAACTTTATTGGTTACACCCTTAATGAGCTGTTCTGCTCGAATACCGGTTTATACCCTTTTGGTAAGTATGATGGTTCCTAAACAAACGCTTTTTGGGATAATTAGTTTGCAAGGTTTAATTATGCTCGGAATGTATTTCTTGGGTTTTATTACGGCAATAATTGTGGCCTTTATTTTTCGTTTAATTATCAAGCAAAAGGGAAAAAGTTATTTCATTATGGAATTGCCGGTTTACCGCATGCCACGGGTAGGCAATATTTTGATTACCATGTATGAGAAGGCTAAAATATTTACGTTTGAAGCAGGAAAAATAATTTTAACCATAGCAATTATTTTATGGGTTTTGGCCTCCTTCGGGCCAAGTTACAAGATGCACTTATTACATGAAAATTATACCAAATCTCTACAAGTGCAACATGCCGATACAGCAGCTTTAACAGCCAAATACCAATCCGAAAAATTGGCCACCTCTTATGCCGGTGAATTAGGAAAATCAATCGAACCTTTAATCAAACCACTAGGATTTGATTGGAAAATAGGCATTGCGTTAATAACCTCGTTTGCAGCACGTGAGGTCTTTGTTGGTACCATGAGCACACTCTACAGTGTAGGAAATGAAAACGATACGCGTACGCTCAAAATGAAATTGAGTGAAGCTAAAAATGAGAAAGGAGAGCCCATTTACTCATTAGCAACCTTGTTATCGTTACTGATATTTTATGCCTTTGCCATGCAATGTATAAGCACCGTTGCGGTAGTTAAACGCGAATCCGGTTCGTGGTGGATTCCCATTGCGCAAATATTATACATGACCGGATTAGCCTACCTCTGCAGTTGCATCATCTATCAAGTTTTAAAATAAAACTTAATTTAAGTGAATGTATTCGATGGGCGGATTTTCAATTACCCATACACAAGCGGCTTCATCCACGCGTAAACTTAATTCATAGCCAGCAACATGAATGGCAATCGGGTCGCCCAATGGGGCAATATTGATAACTTTAACTACTTCACCGGGCAAACAGCCCATTTCCATCAGCTTAGTGGATACTTTTTCATCAGTAAAGCTACTGACTACACCAATATCACCGATTTTCAATTTCGAAAGTTGTTTCAATTGAGGATTTTTTTATGCAATTATCGCTTAATATAGCGAGTGTCAGCGTTAAATTTTGTAGGTCGATCTTCTGCTGTTCTGCCCCAGGTATAGGATTTACAGCTTTGAAAAAGAACCATTGAACAGCCAATGAATAACAATAACTTAAATAGAATGTTTTTCATTTGATTAAATTTTTATTGCGATTAAACCAATTGTAGTGTTTGAACAGTACCATTATCCGAAAAAGTGGGGCACTCGTGACATTTTGTTTTATGTGTTTTACCCGACCCTGAACAGGCTACAGCAACAATAGTAACAGCACATAAAAGAAGTATAAAAACAAAATTTTTATTCATAACCGTGATTTTATGGCATAAATGTACAGTAAAATTCCGATACTAAAATTATACCCCTACTAATTAACAGCCTTTTATCAATCTTAGTACTACGCTTAATTACGTGATTTTTTCAGCAATTGTTCTACTTTTTAATCCATTCGAGTTGCAATTATTTTTTTTCATACGGCATGTTTTACTTTTCAAAACAGGACTTAATGCTTTGACCAAACAAGGTTTTACAACTTTTTCTGAATGGCAGGATACTACTGATAAAAGCAATCGACAGCTAAAACCGGAAACGAAATTTGCTTGCTATATTTTTCTTTAAAAAAACTGTTTATTGTGTTGTAGTATTATTACTTTTGGGCAAAAAATTAAATACCTGATTAAATACAATGGGAATCGTTAAAGAAAAATTTAAGGCTGTCGCTACACCAATGATAGAAGAGGTAAAGAACTTGCTTAAAGATCATGGTGATAAGGTATTGGATACCATTACCATTGCTCAAGCTTATGGTGGCATGCGTGATATACCGGCACTTATTTCTGAAACATCTTTACTTGACCCAATTGAAGGTATTCGATTCCGCGGTTATTCTATTCCGGAATTAAAGGAAAAATTACCTCATGCAGAAGGAAGCACAGAACCACTTCCGGAAGGGATTTTCTACCTCATGTTAATCGGCGAAATGCCAACTCCCGATATTACTAAACACTTAAGTACTGTTTTTGCAAAACGCAGTGTTGTTCCTAAACACGTATTTGATGTGTTGGATTCTTTACCAATTTCTACGCACCCAATGACGCAGTTTACCACAGCTATTATGGCTATGCAAACTGAGTCATTATTTGCTAAAGCTTACCGCAAAGGAATGAGCAAAAAAGATTATTGGGATTACACTTTCGAAGATTCCATGAACTTGATTGCCCGTTTACCGCGTGTAGCTGCTTATATCTACCGTCGTACTTATAAAGGAGGTGTGCATATCGAACCGGATCACTATTTGGATTGGGCAGCTAATTTTGCCCATATGTTAGGTTTTGAAAATAAAGAATTTCATTACTTAATGCACTTGTACATGACGATTCATGCCGATCATGAAGGCGGCAATTTGTCAGCACATACCGTACATTGCGTTGGAAGCGGATTAGCGGATCCTTATTTGGCTTTCGCAGCCGGTATGAATGCACTTGCTGGTCCTTTACATGGATTGGCAAATCAAGAAGTAATCCGCTGGATTCAAGCCATGCAAGAAGAATTAGGTGGCGGTGTTCCGAGTAAAGAACAGATTATTAATTATGTAAATAAAACCATGAGCGAAGGCAAAGTAGTTCCGGGTTATGGTCACGCCGTGTTGCGTCGTACCGATCCGCGCTTTACGGCTCAAATGGAATTTGCTAAAAAATACATGCCAAGTGATGAATTAGTGAATGTGGTTTGGAATGTTTACGATGTGGTTCCGGAAATATTAGGCAGTAAAGGAAAAATTAAAAACCCTTGGCCGAATGTTGATGCTCATAGTGGCGCATTATTGGTTCACTATGGTTTGGTAGAAAGTGATTTTTATACCGTAATGTTTGGTGTAAGTCGCGCATTAGGTGTATTGGCTCAATTGTGTTGGAGCCGTGCATTGGGCTTCCCATTAGAACGTCCGAAATCTATGACTACCGAATGGATAAAAGAATTTATAGCGAAACAACAATAAGTGTTGATGCTTTTAACCTCATACCAAACCCATATTTCTAACGGAATATGGGTTTTTTCGTTAGAGGCATAAACCAATACTAGTTTAAATAGGTCCGGCTACCGGTTGAATTAAGAGTTCTTCTACTAGCGCTCCGGCCGACAAGTTTAAGCAACATATCAATAAAGCAGCAATGTCTGATGCTTGAATAAAGCGATCAGCAGGCAAATCGGTTCCGGCCCACGAATCTGTTAACGTTGCTCCGGGTAAAATAGCAGTAACTTTTATTTTTTCAGAGGCTAATTCCTTTCTCAGGTTTTTAGTGAAACCTAATAAGGCGAATTTGCTTACACTATAGCTGCCACCATTGTCATAAGCGGCCAGACTGGCTATAGAACAAATGGTGAATACCTGTGCAGCCGAACTAACACGTAATAAAGGAAGTAACCCGCGAGTAAGGTGATAAATACTGAATAAATTAGTCGTCATGAGCTGCTCGAATTGTCCTTCCGGTTCTTGCATAAGGTTACCGGGCTGAAATACTCCGGCATTATTTACCAAAACATCAATACAGGCGCAGGTTTCATTAACTTCACGAATTAATTTGTCAACTTCACCGGCTATAGCTAAATCCGCAATAAAGGTGTGCACTTTACATGTAGAAAATCTCAATCGAATTTCATTGGCAGTTTGCTTCAATAGGACTGTGTTTTTGGCTGTTAACAGTAAATCATAACCATTTTCAGCCGCGGCAAGAGCAATAGCCTTGCCTATGCCTCTTGAAGCACCACTAATAAACATTGTCTTAGCCATAATAATGAAGAATTAGGTTCTAAAAGTACTGCTTTCGCAGGTTTCGTGATAAAAAAAGAATCAATAATCTTTTCTATTTTGAAATTAAAGTTTACTTTTATATGGTCAAAAAATCTGCGTATGCGAATAGCTACACTTGTTTCTTTACTGCTACTGTTGCTTTGGGAGGCTAAAGCACAAAGTATTCCTGAATTGGTTGTAGGAAATGACACCGTTTTATGTGCAAATCAGCCTATATTGCTGCAAGCACAAGTTTTAAACTTACCCGGAAACACCAATTCTTATCAAGTAAACACCATTCCTTATAGTCCGGATGCCTATATCGGAGGAAATCAAGTAACCTTGAATGATGACGATCAAACAGGCCCCATCAAAATAGGATTTGATTTTTGTTTTTTCGGAGCCACTTATACTGATATAATCATTGCCTCAAATGGCTGGGTTGGATTTTCATCCGGGCAATCCAATACTTGGAGTGGCAATACCATTCCTAATGCCAGTGGTTTCGTTCCTAAAAACGCCATCATGGCTCCATGGCAAGATTTGGATCCGAGATGGGGTGGACAGATTTCTTATCGTTTATATGGAACAGCGCCTTTCCGCCGTTTGGTGATTAGCTATTATAATGTTCCATTATTTGCCAGTGGTATGAGTGGTTGTGGAGTAGCGTATACCGGTCAAATTAAATTATTTGAAACTACTAATATAATTGAAACGCATATTCAGAATAAACCGATTTGCACCAATTGGAACAGTGGTGCCGCTACACACGGAATTCACAATGCCAATGGAACCATTGCTTATGTAGTGAATGGTCGAAATAATAGTGTTTGGAATGCTGCTAACGAGTCACATGCCTTTGTTCCTTCCGGAGTTAATACGGTTACTGTTAATTGGTTTTGCAATAATGTAGTGGTTGCTTCCGGTACAGCTGTATTATACACCCCTTCATCTTCCTGTACTTTGCATGCAGTTGCCTATTATGGTTGTGGAGCAACCGTAACGGATACAGCAATGCTTCAAATTCAAGTGTCGAACCTTAAAGTAACCAATACTATTCAACACCCCATTTCTTGTAATGGGATGTCAGATGGTCAAATTAAAGCGAATGTAAACGGTGCTAATGGAAACGTTACTTATACCTGGAATACAAATCCTGTTCAAAATTCAGTAATTGCAGCTAATCTCTCGGCCGGCTCCTATACTGTTACTGTTACTGACGCCGTTGGCTGTGCCGCAGTTGCCAATTCTGTTCTAAATCAACCTGCAATTTTATCTGCAAGTGCTACCTCATTAATAGCGCCTACTTGTTCCTATAATTCCGATGGTCAAATTGCGCTAACTACCTCAGGCGGAACAGCTCCTTATCTATACCATTGGAATAATGGTTCGTCAAATGAAGATTTACAACAATTGCCAAATGGGCTTTACACGGTGTTAATTACCGATAATAACGGCTGTATCGATTCATTCAGTACTGTTTTTAATACTCCTCCCATTAAAGTTTTTGCCGGACCGAATCAAGAAATTTATGCGGGTCAAAGTGCAATCGTAGAGGCACAAGTGAATTCAGCCAATACCTTTACTTATACGTGGTCACCGGATATCAATGTTAGCGCAATTCATTCGGCACGCACTACATTAAGCCCTCGAAAAACAACTCCATATACCATTACTATAACAGATGGTAATGGCTGTACTGCATCTGATGAATTATTGGTTTTTGTAAATGTTATGACGCAATTGCCGATTTATAATGCCTTTACACCAAATCATGATGGTCAAAATGATCAATTCACCTTGCGCTTATTTCATGACATGATTCAATTGGTGCATTTGCGAATTTATAACCGTTATGGCCAAGAAATTTATTCGACCAGCGATATCGATAGCGGTTGGGACGGCACTTTTAATGGTAAGGATCAAGAAATCGGAACTTACATTTATGAAGTTTCTTTTTTGGATGCCAATGGTGAGCCTCATGTGCTGAAAGGAAATGTAAGTTTATTACGCTAATCCAACTTTAATATGAAAAAAATAATTGTAGGCTTCTTCCTTTTGATGCCTGTATTTGTATTTGCTCAAACTGCTCCTACATTAGACAGCAGCGACATTGTCTTCAATGGTGAATTTCTTAAGTATCATCGCGCCTCCAATGCCGGAAGTGCTTCACATACGCTAACAGGAGCTAATGTTACTTGGGATTTTAGCCAATTGCAATCTGCAGCGAACTATACTGATACCTTTGTTGGAGTTAGTGCTGCACCATTAACTTATTCGTTGTTTTTCTTCTTTAGCAGCTCAACTTGCAGCCCCGAAAAAAATCCTTCAAGCATTGCAGGAACCACTTTGCAGGATGTTTGGAATTTCTATAAAAAATCACCTACAAAATTTCAACAACCCGGATTTGCCGGATCTATACAAGGCATCCCTACTCCAATTATGTACTCCTCGGCTGATGTGCTTTACCGATTTCCTTTACAATTTGGGAATGTAGACAGTTGTAAATACACTTATACATTAGGTGGGGCAGGCCTTGGATTTGGAATTACCGAAGCGCGTAATCGTCATAATATGGTTGATGGCTGGGGTACTTTAATTACGCCATCCGACACCTTTGCAAAAGTGTTACGTGTGCATTCACTCATCAATGTTAAAGACAGCATAGCCTTGGATTCTGTTAACTTAAACTTTAATGTAATCAATTCAATTCAACACGAATATAAATACTTGGCAAAAGGCTATGATTGGCCCATTGTTACCATACGCACTACTGAATTTTTTGGCTTTGAAACCACCACAGGAGTCTATTACCGCGATACTGTACATCATCATGCAGCGGCTAATCCGGATGGACTTTTATCACTAACAACACCTGTTTTGCAAACAGCGCCAAATCCGGCAAACAACGAAATACGCGTGTTTGCTAATGTTAAAATAGCAAAAGTTAATTGTTACAAGCTTGATGGGCAACAAGTGCGTATACCGGCTATAATCAACAATCAATCTGCCACTTTAATTATTGAATCATTACCGGCCGGCACTTATGTTTTGGAAGTAATAACCAACTCCGCTGAGCAGCAGTCAGCGCGTTTTATCAAACAATAATTACTTAAAGAAATCGATAATCTGAGCAGCTAATTCAGATCCGATACGTTCTTGCGCTTCTTTCGTAGAACCTCCTATATGCGGTGTTAAGGATACATTTGGATGCTTCAATAATTCAGCATTTTCGGTTGGTTCCTTTTCAAAAACATCGATGCCTGCATAAGCCACTTTACCACTGTTTAAAGCGACTAATAAATCGGCTTCTACCCACACATTGCCACGCGCGCAGTTCACTACAAAAGCACCCGTTTTCATTTTTGAAAACTCTGCAGCACTTAATACCGGAGGATCTTCTTTTTTACCGGTGGTGTTTACTGTAATAAAATCACTTTCGGCTAATAAAGTATCCATGCTAACAACCGGTAAATTAATGGTAATGGTTTGGTTGTGAATGGTCATTTGAAGTTCAACCGGTTCTCCGTTGCGTTTAAATGGCAATACTTGCATTCCCATTGCCAAGGCCATTTTTGCCACTTCCTGCCCGATTCTTCCCATACCAATAATACCAATTTTTTTATCTTTTAATTCGATTCCGGCACTGTAGCTTTTCTTTAAATCATTGAATTTAGTTAATCCTTCAACCGGCATCTTACGGTTGCTATCGTGTAAAAAACGAGCTCCGGTTAGTAAGTGTGCAATAGCTAATTCAGCCACACTTCTACTGCTGGCAGCCGGAGTATAAACTACAGCCACACCTTTTTCACGGGCATAAGCCACGTCAATATTGTCTAATCCAACGCCACCGCGGCCAATAAGCTTAATTGAAGGACAAGCATCAATTAAGTCCTTACGAACTTTTGTAGCACTTCTAACTAAAATGGCATCATATTGTTGCAATGCAGTTGCTAATTCTTCTTGTGGAACTTTGTTTGTATCAACTATAAAACCTGCTGCTTCCAATAATTTTTTACCACTGGCTTCGATACCGTCATTTGCTAATATTCTGATTGACATGCTGATGTGTTTTTGCGTTTGTTTTAGTTGACAAAGGTAAAAATCAATTCATAGGAATCAATTAGTTTTTTTCGTTTGAAATGTATTTTTTTTATAATTTTACAACAGCAGTACACCTTTGCTGTTAAGTAGAGAAACTACCAATCGTTTAATCGAGGCGGAGTATTCTTGCTAATCGGACAACCATGCAAAAGACAAACAAACAACGATCAACTATGCGGTTGATAAGCAGTGCGAATTGCTTATTGCCACTAATTGTATTATTATTAAGCCTTGCTGCTTCAGATGCAGCAGCCTATTTTCATCGCCCACGCCGTTTTGTAAATTCATACGAGATTGGGGTTTCGGCGGGTATTTCTAATTATTTTGGCGATTTGGCCAGTTACTACCCCGACCCACGTGTTTTACATCCTGCTGCAGGCTTGCTTTTCAGGTACCAATATACGCAGCGCTGGGCTTTTCGTGCCGCCATTTTTCATGGAACAATTTCCGGAAATGATGCTTATTTGATTCCAAAATATTTTATGGATCGTAATTTAAGTTTTACATCAGCTATTGATGAATTTAGCGTTGGAGCGGAATGGCATAAACGCTTTTTTAATATTTGTCGCCACCTTACCTACAGCCCTTTTGTGTTTGCCGGATTAGCGGTTTTTCATTATAACCCATATACCACTTACAACAATAAAAAATATTATCTGCAGCCACTTTCAACGGAAGGACAAGGAACTTCTGCCTATCCGGATAGACACCCGTATTTATTGACACAGGTTTCAATACCGGTAGCTTCAGGTATGAAGATCGCCTTATTTCAACGCTGGGTTATCAGTGCAGAAATTGGCGTACGTAAAACATTTACCGACTATTTAGACGATGTGAGTAAAACGTATGCCGATCCAACCGTTTTGGCAACAGAAAAAGGGGTAGCCACAGTAGCTTTGGCGGATCCAACACCTTTTCAGTCTTCGTTAAGTTGGCATCCGGGTTATATTCGAGGTAATCCGCGCAACGAAGATTGGTATGTTTACAGCAACATTAGCGTTACCTATATTTTTAAATCACCCTGCTTGAAATACCATCGTCCAAAAAGCAGAAGGGTAATGTATTGTCCGCCAATCGGTAAGCCACGATAATGTATTGTTAATTTTGAACAATTTTCACTTTTAACTGTAATACATACTCAACTATTCTCGGGATAGGTTTTAATGGCACGAATTTTTTTTCTATTTTTATGCCCACGCCTATTTAAAGAATTTAATAAAATAATCAGATGTCTGTTGCCGTAGCCGGTCCTTTACTCAAAACTGTTAAATATCCCTCCGATTTAAAGAAATTACATCGCGATCAATTACCACAGTTGTGTAATGAATTGCGCCAATTTATTGTGGATACAGTAAGTGTTCATGGTGGTCATTTTGGAGCAAGTATGGGTGTTGTTGAGCTTTCCGTTGCCTTACATTACGTTTTTGATACGCCTAATGATCAATTGGTTTGGGATGTTGGCCACCAAGCCTACGGTCATAAAATTTTAACCGGTCGAAGAGAAGCTTTTCATACCAATCGAAAATATAAGGGTATCAGTGGTTTTCCCAAAAGAGAGGAAAGCGAATACGATACGTTTGGAGTAGGGCATTCCTCTACTTCCATATCGGCTGCATTGGGGATGGCTGTTGCTTCAAAATTCTTGCATGTAAATAAACAACATATAGCAGTAATTGGTGATGGCGCTATGACAGCCGGAATGGCATTCGAAGCTATGAACCATGCCGGTGTGAGTAACAGTAATCTGTTGATTATTTTGAATGATAACTGCATGAGCATCGACCCTAACGTTGGTGCCTTAAAAGAATATCTTACCGATGTAACAACTTCGCAAACGTATAATAAATTTAGAACTGATGTTTGGGATGCTTTAGCTAAAGTGCCGGGCGGAAAATCATCTCGCGACTTGTTAAGTAAAGTTGAAGCTTCCTTGAAAGGAATAATTTCGAAGTCAAGCAACATTTTCGAATCCCTCAAATTACGCTACTTCGGACCTATTGACGGACATAACGTGCTTCGACTTGTGGAAGTGTTCAGTGAGTTAAAAAATATTAATGGTCCCAAGTTGCTTCACATCGTAACAACCAAAGGAAAGGGCTATGATTTAGCTGAAAAGGACCAAACCTTATGGCATGCCCCCGGCTTGTTTAATTCTGAAACTGGAGAATTGATAAAAAAATCAATTGATCAACCCTTACCTCCTAAATACCAAGATGTATTTGGACACACCATTATAGAATTGGCTAAAGCTAATCCTAAGATAATGGGCATTACACCTGCCATGCCTTCCGGATCATCATTAAAATACATGATGAAAGAAATGCCGGATCGTGCATTTGATGTCGGAATTGCCGAACAACATGCCGTTACTTTTTCAGCCGGATTAGCTACTCAAGGCCTTCGCCCGTTTTGTAATATCTACTCCTCTTTTATGCAAAGGGCGTATGATCAAGTAATTCATGATGTGGCCATTCAAAACCTTGGAGTTATTTTGTGTTTAGACCGCGGTGGTTTAGTTGGTGATGATGGGGCAACACATCATGGCGCTTATGATATAGCTTATTTCCGTTGTATTCCGAATAT
>JAHEYX010000005.1:0-4386 GCA_023251415.1 Chitinophagales bacterium | reverse complement strand
AATTGGATAAAAACAATCGTCCATTCAGTATTCGCTATCCGCGTGGTGAAGGTGTTATGCCTGATTGGAGAAAACCATTTGCCGAAATCGAAATTGGTAAAGGGAGAAAAATTACAGCCGGTCAAGAAGTGGCTATCTTATCTATCGGACATCCCGGAAATTTTGCGGTACAAGCCTGCGAACAATTGAAAGCAAAAGGCATTTTTCCGGCTCATTATGACTTGCGTTTTGTAAAACCATTGGATGAAGAGTTGTTACACGAAGTGTTTACGCAATACAAAAAGGTAATCACTATCGAAGATGGTTGTATTATGGGTGGAATGGGTAGTGCAGTGATTGAATGGATGTGCGATCATAATTATTCGGCACAAGTGGTTCGTTTGGGTATACCGGATTATTTTGTGGAACAAGGCACTCAAAAAGAATTATACGCCGAATGTGGTTATGGTATCGCAGACCTAGTAAAAGCAGTTGAAGCCATAATGGCAAAGTAAGTTACTTTTCTAACTTCAAAACAGTCGACAGATGAAACAACTGTTAGTTACATTGCTCTTAATTAGCAGTAGTTGGGCGTTTGCTCAAAACAAAGCAGATCTTCAGCTCTTAAGAAATCAATGTAATCAACCGACTCATCCTGCTACAAGAACTTCAGTATCTTTTGTTTCCAAAAAACTCATAAGCTTACCGTTAAGTGGGAGTTTATACTTGTATCAAAAATTTATTTCAACGCAATGGCAAACCAATTGCCCTCATTATCCTTCTTGTTCCAATTTTGCTAAACAAAGCATACAACATTTTGGATGGATTAAAGGTATTGCACTAGCAGCCGATCGTTTAAGTCGTTGCACACCATTAAGTCTTAATAACTATCGGTATTATGAAGCAGAAATGACGGATGGTTATTATTATGACCTTCCGCTTTATTATTATTTACATCGATGAAAATTATGCGATGTATAGCGCTCCTCTTGTGTTGTTTACTGTTGTGCCCTCAAGCAAAGGCGCAGCAGGAGTTTGATTCGTTGTTTGCAAAACACCTGATGCGAAATAAGCAGTATACCGATTTGGCAGTGTACTTATTAAATCAAACGAATGGAACGGCTTATGTAAACGACTTGAAAGTAAAAACAGCCTACGCCATTTATCGACAGGTTTCGACTCCGGACAGTTTTTTGCAAAACTTTCTTTCAAATCAATTATCCAATCCAACGTATCCAAATGAGCAATTATCTGCAACTGCTCAAACCATGCAAAAGGTTTATCGTCTTCAAAAGCAGTTTAATAACACATTTCCGGGCGATACCATAAGCTATATTGCATTAACCAATGCAGTTTATTACAACACGTATTTGGCTTTACTAAATCGAGATACCTTTAATTACCATCGATTTATTGTCAAATGGGATACTGTACAGTATTACAATGCCTATGTTCAATTGCAAAATTGGTACAAGGTATTAACAGAAAAGAATACCTATAAGCCATGGAAGGCAGCTGCACTATCGGCGCTGCTTCCGGGATCCGGTAAAGTTTATGTTAGAAAGCCATTACAAGGATTAGCTTCGTTTATGGGTATTGCAGCATTAAGTCTTCAAACTGCTGAAGGCTATAGACACCAAGGGTGGCATAGTCCTCAATTTTATGTGTATGCAGCATTAGGAACGTTATTCTATTTCGGAAATATATACGGGAGCGCTTATAGTGCTGCCGTTTCACAACATAAAAAAGATGCGTATTATAATCAGCTTTTGTTGGTTGCTTTGGGGCATTGGCTGGATTAATAATCCGCTAAAGGCTGCAAACGTATATACTGAGCATCAACAACCCGATGCCAGTAGTCAAGACAGTGCCGGTGGTATAGCACGACAATCGGCTTTGGCCATTGAATATCAAATATATCAGGCCGCCAGTGTTGAACAAACGAATTCGCTGCTTTTTAAAAAAGCAGTATTGCTTAAAGCACAGCAAAATTTTGGAGAAGCATTGGTACAACTCAAACGAATAAATACCGAAGCAGAATTGCCGGATTCGATTCGTTATAAACTTTTGTACGAACAAGCTTTATTGAGTTATTTGAATCAGCAGTATACACAAGCAAGCTACTATTTATTGCAGATGCATAATGAACTGTTGGATAGTAATTTAATTAAGCAATGCCTTTTATTACAATGTTTGTGCAGTATACAAAATGAAGAATGGGAGCAAATGAAAGTGTTGGCTGCTCAATATTTACAACAACGTGAAGCTATAGCGGAGTTTGAAAAAATAAAAGTACCGAAGCATCGTTCATCCAAAATTGCTGCCGTTTTATCGGCGATCGTGCCGGGTTTAGGCAATGTTTATGCACGCAACATGCGATTAGGGTTATTGAATTTAGTAAGTTTTAGTGCAGTTGGATTAGCTACGGCGTGGCATATCAACGAAGGCTATATCGCGATTCCGGCAATTTCGGGGCTAGGACTTGCTTTACGGTTTTATGTCGGGAGCATTAAAACATCACGTCAAAGTGCCTTGGATTATAATACCAAGCAAATGGAAAGGTATAAACAACAGTTAGTGCGTTGCTTGTTGAACAGGCAATAAGCCTCTTACTCGGCTTTAATTTTTACTTTGTAATTACCGCTGTTATTCGGATTGAAAACCGTTTCATAAATGGCTAAATAAAGATTTCCGGATTCAACGGCCTTGCCTTTATATAAAGTACCGGCTTTAATTACCATACCATTTTCACCTATTTTAAACACTAAACTACCGTAAGTTGGAGCGTTTGTTCCACCGTCATTTGGAGCCGGAGCACCATTAATACCGCCATCTGCAGTATAGGTATTGCCACTTAAACTGGCCAATGTAACTTTTCCATTTGCGGCAATTTGAAAGTTTTTACCGGCTTTAATTTGAATTCCGGTATTAAAAAAACCGCCATCCACATTACCTGAAATATTCTTATTGGCTTGTATAATAAATTGTTTAGTAGTGGCTTCTGATTCAGTGATTTCAGCACTTACATCAATAGTTACGATATCGTTTCTAGAAATTTGCAATAAACCGAATGCCGATTCTAATTCAACTTTATCTGTTAGATTACAAGTCCCTTCAATGGTATACACATCATCAAATGAAATGATGTCATTTAATGGAGATTGCTCGTCGATATTGTATTTAATTTGTAAAATATTAATGGCGGCCGGAACTGTGTATTCAGAATTAGAAACTGTAACATAGCTTTCACTTTGCATATATTCTTTTAAAACACTTATGCCACCGGCTTCCAGGCTACAAAGACCGTTGAAGGCCAATTTTTGATCATCCGGATCGCTAGAACGTAAACGCTCGGCCATTTTTATAATATATTCTTTATCTAAATTCGGGTTATTTACCCCCATTTTTATGTGTTGGATGTTTGCTAAAGGCAAAGCCAAAGAGCCATAAGGCATATTAACGATAAGCGTTCTAATTTTAGTGCTACCGCTAATGATATCACCATTTCTTAAATGAAGCGTAAAATTAATTTTGCCTTCTTTTTTGTTTTCATTTTGAGCAAAACCGAGGTTTGCCAAGAGTAAGACAAGTAAACTAACTAAAGCGATTTTTTTCATACAAAAATTTTTACTTAAAAATTGGGTGGTGCAAGGTAATTAATTTCCTGTTAAGCGGTTATTCCTTGTTCATTTAAGCGTTCGGTGTTTTCGGCCAATTGTAAAGCATCCAATAGTTCTTGAATATCACCATTCATTACTTCTTGCAAAGTGTATAACGTCATTCCGATACGATGGTCTGTTACACGACCTTGAGGGAAATTATAGGTTCTGATTTTAGCACTACGGTCGCCTGTACTAACCAAGGTTTTACGGCGTTTAGCGATTTCTTCTTCGTGTTTACGAACGTGTTCATCGTACAATTTGGTACGCAACATATTCATGGCTTTCTCTCTATTTCCCAACTGCGAACGCTCGGTTTGGCAAATTACCACCACACCGGTTGGGATATGGGTTAATTGAACTTTCGTTTCAACTTTATTTACATTCTGACCACCGGCTCCACCGCTTCGTGAAGTTTCCATTTTTACGTCACTTTCTCGTAATTCAAAATCAATCTCATCAGCTTCCGGCATAACGGCAACAGAGGCTGCGCTGGTATGCACACGTCCATTGGCTTCGGTATCCGGAACACGTTGAACCCGATGTACACCGCTTTCAAATTTCATAATGCCATACACGTCTTCCCCGCTTACTTCCAATTGGATTTCTTTATAACCGCCAACAGTACCTTCACTTTCGCTTACAATGGCTGTTTTCCAACCACGTTTCTCGCAATAACGTTGATACATGCGATATAATTCGCCGGCAAACAAAGAAGCCTCATCGCCTCCGGTTCCGGCACGTACTT
>JAHEYX010000218.1 GCA_023251415.1 Chitinophagales bacterium | reverse complement strand
TATTTCAACTTTACTAACAGCACTACCAACCTCATTAACATTAATTGAACAAAAATCATATCAAAATTGGGCTGCAATTAAATTCAAAAAGTAAGCTTAGCTATTATTTTTGTGCTAATTTTGTACACTAACTTAAACTTATGAAAAAAATTATTGCTCTTTTTTGTTTTCTCGTTATGGCTCAAATCAGTTTTGGGCAAATTACATTAACGAATGCTTCTTTTCCAAGTGTGGGTGATTCTGCTTATGCCATCAATGATTCATTGGCAGTCGGAATTAACCCGGGTACGGCTTCGGCATCTGCACAAACCTGGAATTTTACCAGTTTGCAAACGCACACCTTTGACACAACTATTATTATTAATCCATCCACTACGCCAAGTGCAGCCAGTTTCCCAACAGCAAATCTTGCCGTAATACAAGGACCTGGAGCTTTTGGTTATTTAACAAAAACAACTGCTAAAGTAGATTTGATTGGCTTTGCCGGCAATTTTTTCGGAATGCCATTGGATATCCATTATGTAACACCGGAAACAGTTGCTAAAAGTGGTATGACTTATAATACCAATTATGCCACTAACGGTTCTTTTCAAGTGCAAGTGTCAGGAGCAATGGTAGGTCAACCTACTTTCGATTCTATTCGCTTTACCAGTTCTTCTGACGTAACGAATGTATTTGATGCATTTGGTACTGTAAATACACCGAGCGGTTCGTATCCTTGTTTACGTCAAAAGCAAACCAGCATTAACAATCAGGTTGTTGATGTTAAAATTTCTATCGGACCATTGAGCTTCTGGCAGAATGGAATTAGCAATACCATTGATACTTCAGTTAGCTATATGTATGTTGATGATTTATCTATGGCTCCGGTTGCTCAGGTTGATATGGATAGCACTAGTTCAACTGTAAACAGTGCATCTTATCGTACACGTATACATACCGCTGCAGGTATTCAACAATTGCAAAGCTTAAGTTTATTCAATGTATTCCCTAATCCGGCTGTTGATCAATTTAAATTGGTAGTTGGTGGTACTAAAGATGCCGCTTATGAAGTACGTATTGTAGATGTATTAGGCCGCGAAGTACTTGCTAAAACCATCAACAATGCTGCACATACTGTGTCAAGTATCGATTTGTCAACTACAGCATTTGTAAACGGGTTATATCTTGCCACAATTTATAACAACAAACAAGAAGCTATAAAGAGCATCCGTTTTGAAGTAAAAAAATAAGTAATTGCTTTTGATTTAAAATCCCGATTGAGCCTGCTTAATCGGGATTTTTTATTATATAAACTCCGGAACAATTATATTTGCAGCTACAAACTACAAAAGTACCCTTATATGCCATCCTTCGATATCGTTAGTGAAGTTGATTCACAAAGTTTAGACAATGCCATTAATAACTTGCGAAAAGAGATTTTGAATCGTTTCGATTTTCGAGATTCTAAAACAGAAATTACGATGCAAGTGAAAGAACACAACTTGCACATTGTTACGGAAAACGATATGCGCATGCGTCAAATTGAAGATGTGCTTATTTCTAAATTGATGAAACAAGGGATTGATGCTTCCTGCCTGGATTTTGGAAAGGAATTGTATGCCTCCGGAAACATGGTGAAGAAAGATGTTAAAATCAAACAAGGCTTAGACAAAGAAACAGCTAAAAAAATCGTAAAGCATATTAAAGAATCCGGTTTAAAGGTACAATCGCAAATCATGGATGATATCATTCGCGTTACCGGAAAGAAAATTGACGATTTACAAACAGCTATTGCATCCTGTAAGGCTGGCGACTTTGGCCTTCCATTGCAATATGTGAATATGAAAAGTTAATGGACTATCTGGCTAAATAGGCTTGTAATTTATACCAATAGTGTTCATGCCAACCTTGATCGATTGATTTGGCGCAAGCTTCGGGGATATCCAATTGGTCAAAAAGTAATAATGTACCCTTTTTGCCATTCGACTTAAAAGTCATTTTTATTGTACTGAAATGCGTTTCAGGCCAAGCATCTTCCCAAGCGCGCCATGTTTGTTCAATAGCGGCTCCTGCTTGCAAAATGTTATTTTTTCCGTGCGCATAACCGTCATAAACCTCGAAGGGTTTTGTTAATGAATCGGTGTTGGTGGCTACTGCCTGAGTAAAAGCACTGTGTTTTTTCGGATTAACCAAACATTCATAAACAAGCATAGGAGCGGCATCAAATTCAATTTCCTGGTGTATACTTTTCGTTTTCATCTGTTGCGGTTTTTATGGATGAATTTACCAATTTTAATTCAATTTTAAATGTTGTGAACTTTGCCAACTCGCTGCTCACACTAATATGTCCTTCGGCATTTGTAATGATAGCCCTTGCAATGGCCAATCCTAAGCCGGTTCCGGAGGTTTTGGTAGTAAAATTCGGTTCAAAAATTTTCTCTAATTTTTCAGGTTCTATGCCGGAGCCATTATCGGTGATTTGAACGATAGCCCATTGATTAGCAGTAGTTAAAGCAAGTTGAACCAGCCCCTCTTGTTCTTCCGGTATGGCTTGAATGGCATTTAGTATTAAATTATTGAAAACACTGATGAACTGATTACGATCTACAAATACGCTAACCGGCGTTGACGGGAGTTCGAATTGAATGGTCACATTATCGCGGTGATGTTTGTAAAGCTCTACTGCCGTTTGTATGATAGTACGAAGATCATTAACCGATGCTTCAACTTGAGAAATTTTAGAGAATTGGGAGAATTGGGAAGCGATTTGTGCTAAATTATCAATTTGCTCGACTAAAGTATTCGATACTTTTTTAGTCAAATCTTGAATATCCGGGCGATTATCGGCAATGGCACGTTGCAATAATTGTATGCTCAGTTTCATTGGCGTCAGCGGATTTTTGATTTCATGCGCGACTTGTCTCGACATTTCACGCCAGGCACTTTCGCGTTCATTACGGGCTAATAATAATGCACTTTCATCCAACTGTTGAATCATTCGATTGTATTCAGTAATCAATGCTCCTATTTCATCGTCTTGTTTCCATTCGATTACCTCATTTTTACCACCTAGTTGAATGGCTTTCATTTTATTTCGAATAATAGAAAACGAACGTGTGATGTTACCGGACAAGAAATAGGTGAGTAGCAATGCCAATAAAATAAACAATACATATACATTCGCCAACATCAACAAAAATGTACTCATACTGTGCGTCAATTCTTTTTGCTTGGCAAAGTAGGGGATATTAACAAAGTACTGTCCGGTTAAGCCATTGATTTCAACCGGCACATAAGCCGATAAAAATGATAAAGAGCCTACTTGTTCATTCTGAATGAGCAAGGCTTTCTTATCGTTAATCATGGCTTGAAAGGCTTCAAAATTCATTTGATACGATTGTAATCCTTTTTCAAAAATGAGGGGTTGTGAAGTAGCAATAATTTCACCTTTGGCATTAAATACGTTTAAATCCAATTCGTTTAGGTAAGCCAAACGCTGAATTCTATCGTTTAACTCAGCAATAGAAAGAGTATCTGCTTTTTGTTTTTCACTGACCAAATTAAGGTTGATTTGATTTGGTATAAGCACGATACGCCGCGTAAGTCGTTCTTTTAAAATGGTATTGAACTGGCTTTTAAAGTAAATGGCCATCATTATACCAATACTGGTTATCAATAAAAAGATAAGCGTTATTGTGGCAAAGAAGATTTTATTACTGATGGATACATCAAATACCAAATTGGTCATTCGTTTGGTGCGGAATACAAAAAACAATACCGCCAAGAAAATACCGATTAGCAATAGTACTCCGCAGGTTATCGATAAATAGGTAAACAAAGGCGTTTGACGTATTGAAACAATTACAATATCATTATTGGAAGCACGATAAATTAAATGCGAGTAGTTGCTGGAATTTAAGAAGGAGAATTCTTTGTCTTTAAAATAGGTGCCATCGAACTCTAAGTTGTACGGGTAATCGCCGCATTGGGCTACTAATTTCTTGTTTTTGTAAATGGCATAATCGTAAATATCATTAACCAACTGCGCTTTTACTTTATCCTCCATCAATAACTCGGGATATACGTTTTGAATCACTTTTGATGGTGGAATCAAGAAAACAAAAAGATGACCTGTTAAGGTGTTTTGGTGGATAATCGGTAATTTAATGCCATAGTAACTTTGTCCGTATTCTTTAGAAATGAACTGCAGCTTAGGTTTAGTGTTTAAACTGTCGATGTTGTATAACAAACTGTCTAAATCTGGAACTTTATTTTCGTCGGCTGTATTGAGCAGAATCGCATTGTTTGGGTCGGTAACAATAAACCAAACATTGTATTTGTGGAAATAGCCTTTAAAGTACTTTTGATTCAAGTAATTCTGCAAGAACTCTGCTGAACTGCTTTTTGATATAAAGGCATGCAGGTATTCATCGCTTTCTAACTTGGATTGAAATTCAGAGAAGAGGTATTCGGTAATAGGATCACGGTCTTTTAAGAGCTTTTCGGCAACATGTTTTCGGTTCTCATTTTCTTTTACAATTGCATAATAATTGATACATCCTGCAGCGCTAAAGGCCAAGTACAATAAGCCAATAAAGTAAAAAACAAGTAACGAACGATGCTTGAGGAAATCATAAATCCAGAAGGTGATGAGATAAAAGACAATCGGATAATACCCCCACTGCAGCAGCAAATCGTTGTGATAGACTACTTTTTCGATGACTATAAAGGAAAGCAAAATCAATAATTGTATTAGTGCAAATCCCCAAAACGGAAGCCGATTGGTTAACCAACATTTTATTACACTTTTTATTAATAGGAAATTGGCGATTAACAATAGTGCTATGGTGCTGTAACAAAATAAGGAGTATTCATTGAAATCATGAATATTATAATTGGATAGTGGTATATTAGAATCTTCATTAAAACTTCTGATCAATATTAAGCCGATATAAGTAATCACTTGAAACAAGCTGCTCAACAGTAGGATGTACACTAAGTACAAGCGTTTATTCTTATGAAATCGGAAAATGGACGGGAAGAAAAAATAAGCATAAAAAATAATACCGCAAATAAACAGTACGAATAAAAAGGTTTTACCAAGCGAATCGAAGAAACGTGTAGAGGCGTAGTTATCCGGATTAAAGAGCGCGGTTTGAAAAATAAAATTCGGAAACTGAAAGGTGGTCATGAAATAAAATACCAATGCCAAGCTTCCGATATAAATGGCTAATGCGAATTGATGTGAACTCGCTATGGCTATGGATCGAACCAAATCATTCCAACTGTACAGTAATATAATTAGTAACAGTATATAAGCAACAATAAGTTTATAATTCGGCTCCACCCCGCTATTCATTAAGCTGTGGTCTTCAGAAGCTAATGAAATGTAACAAAGTACTTGATTTTCGGGATATACTTTTAGTGGTAAACTGCCGGAATCTGAATACGAGGTAAAATCCAGCGGTACGTTTTTTAATTCACTGAAGATCCACTTTTGGGATAAGAAGGTATTGTGAACTTCATAATTTTCGTGCAAAGGTATTAATGCCACAAAGGTGTTGGAAGATAAGGTATCTATTGATTTATAAAGTATATAATCACCGGAACTGAATTGTTGAAACGATACGCCTTCCTTGTAACAACAATAGTCCTTTAAAACAGCATTATTATCGGTCCAATAAAACAATGAATCTTTATGGTA
>JAHEYX010000217.1 GCA_023251415.1 Chitinophagales bacterium | reverse complement strand
AAGAGTTGCAAGAAGAATTTGGGTTCAGTGCACTGTTTATTACGCATGACTTATCTGTTGTTCGTTTTATCAGTGACCGCATTTTAGTAATGCATGAAGGCCAATTGGTGGAAGAGGCAACAAATGAAGCCTTGTTTAGTAATCCGCAACATGCGTATACCAAGACTTTATTAGCTTCCATTCCAGCTTAACAACACAAAAAAAATCCGCTTTAGTGTAAAACCAAAGCGGATTTCAGAATAGTGTGTGGTTATGTTTAATGACTCACTTGAATTTTCTTTTCAGCTAATAATTGACCGGCATGTGTGCGTACGGCAACCACGTAAGTTCCGTTTGTCCACGAACTCACATCAAGCGTAGTGGCAGATTTAACAGCTTGATTGATTAATAATTTGCCATCAAGAGCTGTAATTTGCAATAATGCTTCTTCTTTCAATTCGTTAAAATGCAATTGTACAAATGACGTTGCCGGATTAGGAACGATTTGCATTTCGATTGGTTTAACAATAGCAGCAACACCGATATTTCCATGATGTGCAGTATCCGGAGCAAAGTTCATCGAATCCAAAGTTAAAATAGAACCAACATTAGCGTGATAAATACCGGATGACATCATAGAAATCTGAAATGTATCTGGAGTTGCAGCAGTGAAATAAGTTATAGGAGCTAATAAGTGAGTATAATTGGCGTGAGCTACGGTATCAATCCATATCAAACTACCAACTGTATCGCGTTTGCCCATACCGCTATTCCATTTTGTTAAAAATATACTGATTAAGGATGAATCGTGACCGGCAACCGCATTTTTATAATAACAACTGAAAGCACTCGGGCGATAAGTGATTTTTTTACCGCTAACAATAGGAGAACCGGCTCCACTTAAGATACCTGAATTAATAACTCCATTGGTAGCAATACCCGGATAAGTACCATTGATGGTAAAAAAGCTGATATGCGTTGATGTTAATTTCAATGAATTTGAAGCATGATAAGGGTCGGTACCCTTAGTAACCAACACGGCTCCGGCTAAACTTGTGTATTGATTAGTGGTGCGCAATGAATCGGGATCGTCGTAAGAACCAATATGAGACCAATGTTCAAAGTCCATATCAAATAATTGATTGGTTTGCGCTTTGGTATAGCCTATAGCGGCAAAGAAAAATACAAGCAAGAATAGATTTTTTTTCATGAAGGTTAATGGTTTAAATTTAATTTTGTAAAATTATATAAAATAAGGTACATGATTGTGCTATTTAACAATATTTATTCTTCCACTAAAATTGGTATAAAAACCCATTACTTATGATCATTGGAATTATCCCTGCACGCTTTGCTTCAACTCGGTTTCCGGGTAAGCCCTTACAGCTCATTAATGGTAAACCAATGATACAGCGTGTATATGAGCAGGCTAAAAAGGCGCGTTTATTAACGGACGTCATTATAGCTACCGATGATCAACGCATTTATGATTTTGCAGCTTCGATCGGAGCGAAAGTGATGATGACCGGAGCTCAGCATTTAACAGGTACCGATCGTTGCAGTGAAGTAGCATTGGCCAATCCGGCCACAGCTTATATCAATATACAAGGTGACGAACCCTTTATTCAACCCGAGCAAATAGATTTATTGGCTGACTTTTTTAAAAACAATTCCGATACCGAAGCAATAGCCACATTAATCAAAGCTACCGATTCGTTAAAATTAGTTGAAAGTCCGAATGCCATTAAAGTAGTGATTTCTAAACTTAATACCGCGCTCTATTTTTCAAGAGCTTTAGTACCGTATTATCGCAATACCAAACTTAGTCCTACTTATTATAAACATATCGGGATGTACGGTTATACTTCGGCCGCTTTGGCACGAATCAGTAAATTGGAGGCTACGGCATTAGAAAGTGCCGAATCCTTGGAGCAATTGCGATGGTTGGAAAACGGCATGACCATACATACGATTAAAACCGAATTTGAAACAATTTCGATCGATGTACCGGAAGATTTACAAAAAATTGGAGCCGAAATGGGCTAAAATTTTTATTTTCTGCTGCTTATAAATATAAAATTACTTGTTAGAACTGCTCGTTTTTGAACTTTAATCAAGCTTTCTTAAAGTACAGAAAACGAGTTGATTATTTTTAACAAAATGAGGTGGATTATATTCGGATAAAAATTCGGAAATACCCTTTCATATCTCATAAATGTTTTTATCTTTGCCAACTATTTTCAAACCATGGCTATAAAAAAAGACACTAAAATCAAGAGTAATTTCACGCGTATTTCCATTGGATTGGCCTCTCCGGATTCCATTTTGGAAAAATCACACGGTGAAGTATTGAAACCTGAGACGATTAATTACCGAACCTATAAACCTGAGCGCGACGGCTTGTTCTGTGAGCGTATTTTTGGGCCGGTAAAAGATTACGAATGCTTCTGCGGTAAGTACAAGCGTATCCGATATAAAGGTATAGTTTGTGACCGTTGCGGTGTTGAAGTAACAGAAAAGAAAGTTCGTCGTGAACGTATCGGACACATTAAATTGGTTGTTCCGGTTGTTCATATTTGGTATTTTAAATCCTTACCGAATAAAATCGGTTATTTATTAGGTACCTCTTCTAAGAAATTAGAAATGATCATTTACTACGAACGTTTTGTAGTAATTGCTCCGGGAGTAAAAGAAAAAGACGGTTTAGCACGTATGGACTTGCTAACAGAAGAAGAGTATATTGAAATATTGGAAAAACTTCCAAAAGAAAACCAATATTTGGATGATAGCGATCCGAATAAATTCATCGCTAAAATGGGTGCTGACGCTGTTTATCACTTATTATCTACCATTAATTTGGATGAATTAAGTTATCAATTGCGTAATCAAGCGGCTACTGAAACTTCACAACAACGTAAAGCGGAAGCTTTAAAACGTTTGAGTGTAGTTGAAGCGTTCCGTGAAGCTAATGCTAAATTCGAAAACCGTCCGGAATGGATGTGTGTTCAATATTTACCGGTTGTTCCACCGGAATTACGTCCTTTAGTTCCATTAGATGGTGGTCGTTTCGCTTCTTCGGATTTGAACGATTTGTACCGTCGTGTAATTATTCGTAACAATCGTTTAAAACGTTTGATCGAAATTAAAGCACCGGATGTAATTTTACGTAATGAAAAACGTATGTTACAGGAGTCTATTGACTCTTTGTTTGACAATAGCCGTAAATCAAATGCGGTTAAAGCTGAAGGTGGACGTGCTTTGAAATCATTAAGTGATGTATTAAAAGGAAAACAAGGACGTTTCCGTCAAAACTTGTTAGGTAAACGTGTGGATTATTCAGGTCGTTCGGTAATTGTGGTTGGACCGGAATTAAAATTGCACGAATGTGGTTTACCAAAAGACATGGCTGCCGAATTATTTAAGCCATTTATTATTCGTAAATTATTAGAACGTGGTGTAGTTAAAACCGTTAAATCAGCTAAAAAATTAGTTGATCGTAAAGAAGCGGTAGTTTGGGATATCTTGGAAAACATTTTGAAAGGTCACCCGGTAATGTTGAATCGTGCCCCTACCCTTCACCGTTTGTCTATCCAAGCTTTCCAACCTAAATTGGTAGAAGGTAAAGCCATTCGTTTACATCCTTTGGTTTGTACGGCGTTCAACGCGGATTTTGACGGTGACCAAATGGCGGTACACGTACCGTTAAGTCACGCTTCAATTTTGGAAGCACAATTGTTAATGTTGGCTTCTCATAACATCTTGAATCCACAAAACGGATCTCCAATTACACTTCCTTCTCAGGACATGGTATTGGGTCTGTACTATATTTCTAAAGGTAAAAAATCAACTGCCGACTTAAAAGTTAAAGGAGAAGGAAAAGCCTTCTACTCTGCTGAAGAAGTAATCATTGCTTACAATGAAGGCATGATTGATTTACACGCACATATTCGCGTAAAAGCTAATGTTCGTGAAAACGATGCTATCGTTTCTAAATTAATTGAAACAACTGTAGGACGTGTATTATTTAATCAAACCGTTCCTTACGAAGTTGGTTTCATCAATCAATTATTGACGAAAAAAGCATTGCGTGAAATCATCGGTAATATCATTAAATTAACTGACGTACCTCGTACTGCTCGTTTCTTGGATGATATTAAAGATTTAGGATTTAAAATGGCCTTCAGAGGCGGATTGTCGTTCAACTTGGATGACGTTCGTATCCCTGAAATCAAAACTTCATTATTGGCAAATGCACAAAATGAGGTAGATGAAGTTTGGAACAATTACAACATGGGTCTAATCACCAATAACGAGCGTTATAATGCGGTTATTGACGTTTGGAACAGTGTAAATAATAAGCTTACTGAGACATTGATTAAAGAATTGTCGACCGATAAACAAGGTTTCAATTCGGTTTATATGATGTTGGATAGTGGAGCGCGTGGTAGTAAAGAACAAATTAAACAGTTGGGAGGTATTCGTGGATTGATGCAAAAACCACGTAAATCAGGTTCTACCGGTGGGGAGATTATCGAAAACCCAATCTTGGCGAACTTGAAAGAAGGTTTGAGTGTATTGGAGTACTTCATTTCTACACACGGTGCGCGTAAAGGTTTGGCGGATACAGCCTTGAAAACGGCAGATGCCGGTTACTTAACGCGTCGTTTGGTTGACGTTGCTCAAGACGTTGTTATTAATGAAGTGGATTGCGGTACTTTACGTGGTATCTACACTACAGCATTAAAAGAAAACGAAGATGTTATCGAACCATTGTATGACCGTATCGTTGGTCGTACTTCATTGCATGATGTTCACCACCCTGAAACCAATGAATTATTGGCCGGTGCTGGTGATGAAATCACGGATATTGTGGGTAAATTGATTGAAGATAGCGGTATCGACGGCATCGAAATTCGTTCGGTGTTAACTTGTGAAAGTAAACAAGGTTGTTGCGCTAAATGTTACGGAAGAAACTTAGCTACAGGACGTATGACTGAAAAAGGTGATGCCGTAGGTATTATCGCAGCCCAGTCGATCGGTGAACCTGGAACTCAGTTAACCTTACGTACCTTCCACCAAGGGGGTGCGGCCGGTAACATTGCCACCAACTCACAAATCGTTGCTAAATTTGAAGGTATTATTGAATTCGACTCTATCAAAACCGTTGATTATGTAAATAATGATGGTGATAAAGTGAAAGTGGTATTAAGCCGTAGCGGTGAAACACGTATTGTAGAAAAAGAAACCGGTAAAGTATTAATCGTTAATAATATCCCTTACGGTTCATTCCTTTCTGTTAAAGAAGGACAAAAAGTTGCTAAAGGTGACTTGATGTGTAAATGGGATCCGTTTAACGCGGTAATCGTTTCTGAATTTGCCGGTAAAGTTAAATTTGACGGTATTATCGAAGGTATTACTTTCCGTGAAGAAACGGATGAACAAACCGGATTTAAAGAAAAAGTAATCATCGAAACACGTGATAAAACTAAGATTCCTACCATTATCATCAACACCAAAGGACATGATCCAAAAGTGTACAACATTCCGGTAGGGGCGCATATTGCGGTTGAAGAAGGGGAAGAAATCAGATCAGGTATGATCATCGTTAAGATTCCACGTTCTGGTGGTAAAACTAAAGATATCACCGGTGGTCTTCCACGTGTTACGGAATTATTCGAAGCTCGTAATCCAAGCAATCCGGCTGTAGTTACAGAGGTGGATGGTGTGGTAACAATGGGCG
>JAHEYX010000216.1 GCA_023251415.1 Chitinophagales bacterium | reverse complement strand
ATACTTGTGGTTAATGCTAATTCAGTTTTACAAACGATTGTCTAAAGTAGCGTTACATAAAGAAGTCAGTGAACAAACACTGCCTTCAGCTTCGAGATATTTAACATACTTCAAATGCCTTTCGCAGTCATACAATTCCTATATACCTTCTTCTTAATGTTTTAACGGTCTTTTCTTCGTCATGCCTCCTTTAGTATCTTTTACACTATTCATAACTACAAATGCAGTAGGTTCTATTTTTTCAATTTCAGTATTTAGTTTACTCAGTTCGAGTCTTGTTATGACCGTATAAATGATTTCAACTTCCTTAGTTTCTCCTCGTTTTCCATAACCTCGTTTTCCACTGTAAACAGTAACACCTCGACCCATCGTATTTATTATCATTTGTCGTATTTCTTCGCTATGAGACGATACTATAGTGACCCCAATATATTCTTCTATACCTTCTACAATAAAGTCTAAGGTTTTAGAAGCTGCCAAATAAGTTATCATAGAATAAAGCGCGATTTCGACTCCTAAAAAGTAGGCTGCTGCTCCAAATATTACAATGTTAATGGCAATAATAATATCGCCTATGGTTGTTCCATATTTGCGACTTAAATAGATAGCAAGCACTTCGGTTCCATCTATGACTGCACTGCCACGAATTGCAAATCCAATACCTGCACCAAGAAAAAAACCACCAAATACTGCAACTAGCAAGTTATCATTGGTAACATTCGGAAATGTAACAGTGGCTAACACAATAGAAAGTCCTGTGATGGCTAGCGCTGTCTTTATCGCAAATTGCTTTCCAACCACATTAAAGGCAAGTATAATAAATGGAATATTGACGCCAATAATTAATAGGTAAAGCGGAATGTCAGTAATTGCAGAAATTAGTAATGAAATACCGGTTGCGCCACCGTCTATAAAATGGTTGGTTAACAGAAACCCTTTAAACCCAAACGATGCGGAGAAAATGCCTATCGTAATTAATATGAAATCTTTGAATTGGCGCTTAACTGTAATAAGAAATTCTCGATAGCCCTTAGCTAAATCGAAACTGGAGTATTTCTTTTTATTGCGATTTCGAAGCGTGGTTTGGATGACTATTTTTGTCCAAAAAGAGTTCATAAGCTGTTTTCTATTTCATTTTACGCTTGAAGATAACGTTTTTTGAGGTAGAAAATTCTCTTAATCCTATTAGTATTATCTTTTTACCAATACCACTTTTGTTAAATCTGCTATTTTAAAATAGCTATTGTGCTCAATATATTCTGCAGTACCTTTTTTCAATTCAAACTTTTATTTCATTACCTTATTTTCTTTCCCGTTTAATGTCTTCATTTCCAGCTTGATCATGTATTTTCCCAAGCCACTTTAAATTGCTCCCTGCTTTAAGTTGAATGAAGTCTCATCAAGACTTTACATCAATGTTTACCTTTTCTTTTAAAACTATAACACCTGTTTAAGTCGCCCGATACTTTGCTGTGGCGGGTTTGTAGATTTTCGACCATTTTTAAACTTAACTCATTTGATAACTTTAGGTTTAAAAATGACAATTGTTTTTACCGAGCATACTTAAATTCTACAGCTGAGTTTTGAACCCATACTTTTAATGCACATAATCTGTTTTAATAAACTAATTGAACTAATTTCAATAATCCTAGATTAAACAATTTTTTTTTAATCAAGTTGTTCTTTTAAATTTAATGCAATTCAGCCTTTATCCTGTCTCTTTCGCGGTAATACTAATCGGATTAATATACTTAGAACCTTAATTGATAAAATTTTGCTTTGCTACCCGAATCAACTATTGATATCGGATTAAAAATCAAGAATTAACAGTGTATACTAATCTTAATTTAAATAAAGTTTATAAACTGTTACCCCGCTTAACTTCACCTTTATTATCAATACCGTTTATACTATTAAAGGATAAAACAAGCACTTTGCATAGAAATAGGGTCGTTTAGCAGATTATAATTTTCGCGCAATACAGCATGCCATACTTTTGGAAAAAAAGCGCTTATGTATTGCATCGAAATCAAAAATTTAACCCATAAGTTTTCCGAAAAGGAATGGGTACTTCATAACATCAATCTGAAAATACCTAGCGGTGCTATCTATGGTTTTTTAGGTCCGAATGGTGCCGGTAAAACTTCTACCATGCAGCTTATTTTGGGTTTACTTAAAAAGCAACACGGAGAAATACTGATTTTCGGTAAACACTTCGAAAACCATCGTATTGAAATACTTTCCAAAGTTGGTTCTTTGATTGAAAGCCCTTCAATTTACGCGCAACTTACAGCCGCTGAAAACCTTCGAGTCTGGCAAAAACTATATCAATGTCCGCTACAACGTATTGATGAGGTGCTTCAATTAGTAGGACTATCAACTACCGGAAATAAAAAAGCCGGTAATTTTTCTTTAGGTATGAAACAACGCCTTGGTCTTGCCATTGCATTATTGAATAAGCCCGCTTTATTAATTCTGGATGAACCAACTAATGGACTTGATCCCAATGGCATTATTGAAATGCGAGATTTGCTTTTGCGGCTCAACCAAAATTATGGCATTACTATTTTAATATCCAGTCACCTGTTAGCGGAAATCGAAAAGCTTGTTACACATGTTGGAGTTATTAACAAAGGGCGACTTTTATTTGAAGGCACCTTGGAACAGTTTACGCATTCACAATCCGGCTTTACCGCAGTCTTTATTAAAACAAGCAATACCAATAAAGCATACAAACTACTGTCGAATAGGTTCGAATCAAAAATTCAGGCTGAGTGCCTTGAAATAGCGTCTACATCTAATTCAGAAATTGCAGCCATCGTACGTTTGTTAGTTGAACATGGCATTGATGTCTACGAAATCAATACATCTAAAAATAATCTCGAAACAGCATTTATTAATCTAATCCAATAACAATGAAATTTATTTATAGCATACAAAGTGAATGGTTAAAAAGAAAAAGAAGCAGTGTTAGTTGGCTCGTTTTAGTGGGTGGCTTTTTTATTCCGCTCATTATTATAATTGCTCGATTAGTCTATCGAAGCGAAACTGTAATGAACAATTCAACGGATGGCATTTGGTTAAAATTATACAATCAATGTTGGCAATACATGGCTGTTTTTTTATTGCCGATGGGTATTACGCTTGCGGCCAGTTTAATTACGCAAATTGAATATCGCAATAATGCTTGGAAGCAAGTTTATACTTCACCTCAAGCTGTTTCAACTATTTTCTGGGCCAAATATGTGGTTGTATTAATTATACTGGTTCAGTTTTTTATGCTATTTAATATCGGTATTTATAGTACCGGTTTAATTCCGGCTATTATTTATGCCGATGTTCCTTACCCGAAAGAGCCCTTTCCATTTTGGCGATTTGTAATCGGCAACTATAAATTCTTTATTGATTGTTTGCCTATTCTGGCACTTCAATACTTATTGAGTTTACACATCAAAAATTTCATAGTACCTATCGGAGTTGGATTTGCCTTGCTTATAGCTTCTATAATTGGAATGAGTTGGCACTACGGTTATTTACTGCCTTATACTTATATCGCAAGGCCATTTATTGCTGCTGATAAAAAAATAGATGCAGGAATAAATACTGAACGTTGGGCTTGCGCTTACTTTGTATTTTTTACCTTACTTAATTATGTGCTTTTTGTATTGAAATCACAAACAAAATTATCGGGGTTATTGCGCAAAAAAAGGATAAAGCATATCGCTATGTTGAGCTTATGTGCACTTTTATTTTTCATCGCAGCAGAACTGCTAGGACTATTTGGTAACAAGCAAACTAGTAAAGTAAAAGCAAATTCAGTGGTTGAAATTGATGCAAGAATTTAAGTTAGTTGAAAACAATTTTGGCGCTTGTCATTCAACAAGAATAGCTGAAAAGCCCATTCAGGCGAGGATGAATGCGTATATCATAAAAGGATTAATCAGTGCGATAATTAACAATTGCCAAATACAAGAGACTAAATGTTAGCGATGAGCGAGCTTAGCAGATAATAGAACGCTTACTATAAATACACTTTTTATTCCGGGCTCAATAAGTAAAGCTGTGAATACGATGGCCTTGTTACGATTGTGTCGAGTAAAGAAAATCGATTAATTTGCTGATACTTACAATAGCCTGCGTTCATCGAAATTTCTTTATTATAATATTCCTGAAAGTAAAAAAGTCAGTTTGGCTTTTGTAAACTTGGGGTTTGCGGATGAAAAAAGGTAAATGCTAGTAGAATGAATGCTTCTTGTTTAGCCTATGCTGCAGTCACATTTACAGTCCTAATAGGGTAGAGTACAGCTTGTTTTAGGATAGAATCAGCGTTTTCTTTTTTTAAATATACCCTTCAAACCAAGCCTTTTCAGCGTTTTTTCAATATTTTCTCCATTTTTATTCGAATGTGACTAAATTTGGTTGCTTGCTTTCAAGAAAAAATATATTTTTGGACTATGAATGATTATATCGTTATTTTCAATCTGCCCGAATACATGGATGAAGAGTTTATTACTTTAATTCCTAGTCACCGTTTAAAGGTGAATCAATTATTGGAAGAAGGTAAAATAAAAAGCTACAGCTTAGCCGCCGATCGTTCTAAATTATGGATGGTGGTTTCGGCTGCTGATGAAGCTGAAGTAGAACAAGTAATTACTTCACTTCCGCTGCATCACCTCATCTCCGATTATGATGTGGTACCTCTTATGTTTAGTCAAATTACCTATCAGTTTTTGCCGGCGCTTAGTTTAAATTAATACCTAGGCCCCTGCATTGCTTGTATTGCTAACTTTACGGTAATCACCATACTCTTGAACCTTTCTATATTCATAGCCCGCCGTTTACAACAACAGAAAGAAGCTTCTTTCTCTCGTTTAATTATACGTATTGCAATCCTTGCTATTGGACTTAGTGTTGCCGTGATGATCATTGCAACCGCTTTAATTACGGGCTTTCAGGAACAAGTGAAAGCTAAAATGTACGGCATTTGGGGAAGTATACAAGTGGCATCTTACGCCGAAAACCGCTCTTACGAAACCGAAGCCATAACAATAAACGACACGCTATTAGCCAAAATTCGAGCTACCAAAGGTGTTAATCACGTACAAGCTTTTGCATCTAAACCCGGTATCTTAAAAACTAAAGATGCACTCGAAGGCCTCGTTCTTAAAGGCGTAAGTACCGATTACGATTTCACCTTCATTCGCCAACATTTAACCGACTCAGCTTTTACTACCAAAGGCCGTGTGTTTAGCTTTAATGATACGATTGCAGCGCCTGAAATCATTTTATCAGAATATACTGCTAATCGTATGAACTTGCATTGCAACGAGCCTTGTTGGATTTATTTCATCGACCAACAACCACGCGTGCGCAAATTTAAAATTGCAGGGCTGTATAAAACCGGATTAGAAGAGTTTGATAAAACTTATGCTATAGTTGACCTTAAACATATTCAAAAATTAAATGCCTGGAAAGCTACGGAAGTAGGCGGTTATGAAATTTATACCAATCACCAAATGCCCGATAGTGTAGTAGCTGCCGAATTAAACACGAACAGCTTACCCGAAAATTTATACGCTATTCCTTTAATCGATTTAAAGCCGCAAATATTCGACTGGCTTGATTTGCAAAACACCAATGAAACTGTAATTCTGGTGGTAATGAGCGTGGTTGCCATAATCAACATCATCGCCACTTTATTAATACTTATACTGGAACGAA
>JAHEYX010000215.1 GCA_023251415.1 Chitinophagales bacterium | reverse complement strand
ACCTTTGATGGAAGCAGCAATGGAGCTTTCCTATTGCAAGCATTTACCCATCATTAACGGTCAAATGACTCGAAATTCATTGCAGGAGCAGTTATTACAATACCAACTGGCGGGTAATTTAGCAATGACAAAACAGCTCTTTGCCTATTTACCCAATCGGAAGCCTATTGTATTGGTGGTGGACACTTTTTTATGTGGGCTTGAAGAACGTTCATTATTAGCCAATGCAACATTCATACAAACAATTGATCAGCATGCCTATTATTCGCTTGCTTTGAATAAATTTCAATTGCCGGATTCAATATTGGCAGAGCGGGTAGCTCATGCAACTGAGTTTAATGGTGCAAAATCGGGGTGGATGAATGCCTTGTTTTGGCAAACAGCTTCTGCTAATAATTCAACAGTTGAAGCACTTTTCGGGGGTGGAAATTGGTTTAAAAAGCGTGATACGATGGTTTTGTATGAAGCGAGCTTTCCGGCTTCAATAAGTGATTCCATGTTTGAAGTTAGCGTTTGGTGTTATCAAGATATTAGGCATTTTGGAAGTGCAAATTTGCAAGTTTTTGTATCTCCTTCGGAAGGAGTACCGGAGAAGCACGAAACCTCATCTGGAAGAAGTTATGATTGCTTTAAAGGCTGGTCGCGAGCTGCGGTAGTGGTGAAGGTGAAGCCGAACAAGTATCGTTTAAAAATAGTGGTGCAAGATGAGTATTGTACAGCAGCCGGGTTAATGATACGACCGCTAAACCGTGATTTTGTAACCACCATCAACAAGCAAATGTGGCTCAATAATTACCCGATTCAACTAAATCACGAGTAGTTAAGGTTTTAGAAATTCGCCAAGAATAATTACATTTGAAACATGGATTGGACTAAAACCATTATTATAGCTGAAGCCGGGGTTAATCACAATGGTGATTTAGCAATGGCTAAAACATTAATTGAACGTGCTGCCGAAGCCGGGGCTGATTTTGTAAAATTTCAAACCTTTATTACCGAAGAAGTAATCAGTAAAGATGCACCTAAAGCAACGTATCAACAAGCGTCAACTGGAACTACGGAATCGCAGTTTGATATGGTTAAAAAGTTGGAACTGTCTAAAGCCGATCACTATGAATTACAAGCCCATTGTAAAGTAAAAGGAATAGGATTTTTGTCGACCCCGTTTGATTTACCAAGCATCGACTTATTACATGACATGCAATTAAAGGCGGTTAAAATACCCTCCGGTGAAATCAATAATGTGCCGTATTTAAGGCATATAGCCGGTAAATTTGACACCTATTTTTTATCGACCGGAATGAGTGATATCCGGGAAATTTCATTTGCAGTTGAGTTGCTTCAACAATCAGGAGTTGCTTTATCACAGTTGATTATTTTGCATTGCAATACAGAGTATCCGACGGCTTTATCGGATGTTAATTTGCGCGCTATGCAAACCATAGCCAATCAGTTCAAGACCAAAGTTGGATATAGTGATCATACGATAGGATGGGAAGTGGCTGTAGCTGCGGTGGCCTTAGGGGCTTGTGTGGTTGAAAAGCATTTTACATTAAGCAAAACATTACCGGGACCCGATCATCAAGCTTCTTTAGAGCCTGCAGAATTGGTGTTATTGGTAGAAAAAATTAGAGGAATAGAAGTGGCATTGGGAAGCAGTGAAAAGTTGATTTCTGATTCAGCAAAGCGCAATGCATTAGTGGCGAAAAAGAGTTTAGTGGCGCGAGTGGCCATAGCAAAAGGTACGGCATTTACAGCCGAAAATTTAACCGTTCGCCGACCGGGCACGGGTATTCCGGCAATGGAATGGGATAATTGGATCGGTAAAGCAGCCCAAAGGGACTATGCTGCAGGAGAGCGGATTGATTAGGATTTAATATAATTAATTACTATTTTTAACAATTAAATAGAAGGTGATGAAGCTAAGTTTACCGTTTTTTATAGTGATTTTGTTTTTGAGTATAGTAAATGTCTATGCTCAACAATCAAAATGGATTGTTGGTCCGGGTGAACAAACAGCAAATGGAAATTGGAATAACTATAACACAGGTAATTTGCATTTTCATGAAATAGACTTTACAGGTGGAGCCCCTTTGACATCGACAAGAACAATGGGGAATTCAATGAATCAGATTTACTCTTATGGTACTTCAGATCCCGGTAATAGCTATTACGATAGAAACGGCAAATTATTATTCTATGTTTTTTGTTCAGCAAAAACATTGGCAAATGCAAACCCATTTTCTGCACCAGGAGACACCTTTTATATTGTTGAATATGACACTGTAACTCATGCTGATGAAGTAAAGGCGAAATTTGCAACTGATAAATTTGGAGCTTCCGTTTTGGAGATGGGACTAGTAGGTAAAGGTTGTATACAGGATCATCAAAGCCATACTTGGTATCCTAGCAATGAATATTTTATTATTTATAAATCTAAGGCCTCCACCTACTGGACTGACGATATTAAATATGTAGTATATAATTATGCTACAAAAACAGTTTCAGCTCCTACTATTTTAACTGCTGGTAAACTGACTGGCGAAGGTATGGCGATTTCTAATAAAATCGATGGTACAAGTTCTCATTATTTGTTTTATACGACTTTTGATACAAGTAATTTTAATGTACAATTAAATCGTTGTTTAATTTCTTCTGCAGGTATTTCAGCACCAACAATAACAATTAGTCATAATTATCCGGTATCTGCTTACCCAAATATTAACCCTTGTTATATTCAAATTTCACCTGACGGCACGAAAATAGCAATTTGCGTATTTAATAGCTTGGGGCTCACCGATGATGTGTTGCTTTTTGATTTGAATATGGCAAATGGTACTGTTTCTAATTGTCGCACAATTGACAACCCTAATGGAGCTATAATTAGTTGCGAATTTTCTTCAAACAGTCAAATGTTGTATTTATATCAAAATGTAAATGGAAGTTCACCTGCAAGTATTTACTATATTAATGTTCCTACTACGAATACAAGTTTAAACGGAGCTCCACTTATAAATTTAAGTGGTTTGTTAAAATACGGAGGTTGTCATATGGAGCGAGCATATGATGGAAACATTTATTTCAATAGTGGATTTGGCAGTCAAACAATTTTGCAAATCAGTAATGTAAACAGTAGTACTCCAGTGTTAACTGTTATTGGAGGAGGTTCAAATAGTTTTTATGGTAATAACGAATGGGCAGGAAGTGACTTACCAGATCAAATTGATGGAATGGATTATTGGTCAGATACATGTATAATTTCTAAAGGCATAGGTATTGAGTCTTTTAATAATAACACGTATTCAGTATACCCAAATCCTGCATATAATTCAATAGTCGTAGAAGCAAGTGTGCAAGGGATTAATAAAACAGAGGTTAGCGTTTATAACTATTGTGGAGTCAAAATTTATTCAGCATTAATGGAATCAAATAAAATGGAAATTGAGATAGAAAATTGGCCGGAAGGATTATATCTCGTTGATTATTCGATAAACAATAACCATTATTTTAAAAAAATCATAAAAGCACAATAGCGTTCAATTGAGTTCAAAAGTAAAAAGTAAATTAAAGAGCCCGGTTAAATTAGCAGTAGTAACCAGTAGCAGAGCAGATTATGGTATTTTGAAACCTTTAATGAATGCCATTAGAAGCAATAAAAATTGTCATTTAATTAACTTTATAACCGGGTCACATTTGAAAGTAAACGCTGGCCATACTTTCAAACAAATAGAGGCGGATGGGTTTACATGTGACTTCAAAATATCAAGCAAAGTTTCAGTTACAAATGCCGGAAATATTAACAATGGAATAAGTACATTAATTAAACAATTTTCGATTGCATTTGACGTATCAAAGCCCAATTATATTATAGTGTTAGGTGATCGATATGAAATATTTGCAGCCAGCATTGCTGCATATGTTTTGCAAATTCCAATTGCTCACATTCATGGTGGAGAAGTTACAGCCGGTGCATTTGATGAAGGCTTTCGACATTCAATCACTAAATTTGCCTCATTGCATTTTGTTACATGTGATGTTTACAAAAAACGAGTTATTCAATTAGGTGAAAATCCTGATACGGTTTATAATGTTGGAGCATTAGCAGTAGATAATCTTCTCCAAACAACTTTGCTAGGTAAAAGCGCACTTGAAAAGGAGTTAGGTATTAGCTTTAATGAAAATGCAGCATTAATAACTTATCATCCAGTAACATTGGAAAAAAATACTTCTGTAAAACATCTAAAAAATTTGTTCAAGGCTTTGGAGGCTTATCCTGAGATGACACTTATAATAAATGTTTCTAATGCAGATACCGATGGAGATTTGTTAAATTTAGAAATTGAAAGATTTGTTAATGCTCGAAAAAATGCTGTATTAATACCATCTCTTGGCACAACTCGATTCTTATCTACTTTAAATGTAGTTAGCATGATGATAGGTAATTCATCTGCAGGTTTGATTGAAATGCCATTTTTTAAAAAACCATCCATTAACATAGGTGATCGACAACTAGGCCGATTTAAACCGGAAAGCGTTATTGATTGTGATACTTCGGTTGAAGCAATACAAGAAGGAATTAGTAAAGGGTTGAGCAAATCATTTAGGAAGAAAATCTCTAAAATGAAATATCCATTTGGTGATGGTAATACGGCTTCTAAAATCCTTCAGGTCATATTATCAACTAATTCTGTTTCACTTAAAAAGGAGTTCTTTGATTTAAATTAATATCTGAATCAATCTACTTCCACACTTCTTAACTAATTTTGCTGCATGCATACCATCATTCTCATTGGGGCCGGAAATATTGGTCGTCGACATTTACAAGGCTTAGTTTTAAGTCCTTTGCCTTATACTATTTATATCGTTGATACCCAACCTCATTGCCTCGAATTAGCTGCTGATGCTGTTAGTGAGGTGAATCACAGCAATGTGGCTTTGCACCAATTTCATTATTTAACTTCGATGGCACATTTGCCTAAAACATGCGATGTAGCTATTGTTGCAACCAATGCTGATGTTCGAAAAGTAGTGTGCGAACAACTGCTTGAACAGGTTGCCCCCAAGTATTTAATTCTTGAAAAAGTGTTGTTTCAACAAGAAGCCGATTACAAAACAATTGGCCAATTGCTCTATAAACGTGGTATTCCTTGCTTCGTGAATTGTACACGCCGTTATTATTCGCATTATCAAAAAATTGCTAAACTTATACAAGCTGCCGAATCGGAAGAGTTGTTTAAACAAGGCTTGCATGCGCTTTCCAAAGATGCGAAAGCAGGGTTGCAATTTAGTATGACCGTTAATGGCAGCAATTGGGGTTTGGCATGTAATACCATACACTTACTTGATTTGTTTCAGTTTATGAATGGCCATGCTTCATATGAATTCAGCATTGACTTGTTACATGATAAGGTATTAGAAGCGAAGCGTGCAGGCTTCATAGAACTGAGCGGTACATTAGCTGCATCAAGTGATTCGAACTATGCGTTTTCGGCTACATCAGCTACGCAAACCGGATTGCCCTTAACCATTTCGCTACAAGCCGGTAAATATCTCTTTTCCATTAATGAAACAGCAGGCAGTGTTGATTATACCATAGCTGCAAGTGCCGACCAAGCAGCGCAAACAGGCAGTATAGCTTATGCAGCCTTACCTTTGAGTCAAGCAGCCCATTTGTTTGTAAATGATTTAATTACTACCGGAACTTGTGCCTTAACCAACTATTTCGTTTCAGCAC
>JAHEYX010000214.1 GCA_023251415.1 Chitinophagales bacterium | reverse complement strand
GATTAAATAGGCTTCATAAGGGCGTTGACGTACGATTTGTTCAGTGCCGTAAATTCTAAATAAAGTAGCTTCGGCTATAGAAAAGGCATTGGCTTTTTCTTTCACTACAAAGTAGGCGGGATTACTTGGAATGCTTAAAATGGAGTCACTCACCACTTTGTGCAATTGACGTTTGGCATATTCTTCCCCAAGTACCATTCGTGTACGCATACTTTGTGCAGTCAGCATTAAGTAAAAGCCGAATACAAATGCGAGTACAAAACTGAATTTAACAATTGGGGAATTTTGCATTAGTGCCAAAGATAAAAGATATGCTTCACATCAGCAAAAAATTGCATCGACTTAAAAGTATGATCAGATACAACGCAACCAAGGAGGCGGCTAATGGCGTTAAAAGAATTAAAATTTAATCCATTTGTAAAAAGACTTAAGCCATAGAAAAAGTAATAAGGGAAAAACAAGGACCACCAATTTATTATAGGCAAACGCTTGAGAAAAATTACCCAAAAGTACCGAGAAACAAGCACGTGTCATACCACAGCCATAGCAATGATGACCACTTATGGCTGTGAATAGACAAATAGTATACTTGGAATTAAATATCCAATTTGTTGGGATGGACCATACAAGAATTGGCAAAACAACAAGCAATGTAAATTGAAAAGCCTTGTATTTGGAATTAACGACGGGCCAATTCATTTCCATCAGCATCCTTAAAACTACCGGTAACAATCATGATTAAATCAATTAAAGTCCAGATACCGCAACCTCCTAAGGTTAATAATTGTGCAACGCCAATTCCGGTATGTTTGGTATAAAACCGGTGAACACCTAAACCTCCTAAGAAAATACAAAGCAATAAAGTAGTTAACCAATCTTTGCTATCCGGATTTAAGTTGGCATGCGCTTTTAATGCAACTCCACATTTCATACATATAGCAGCATTTGGATCTGTTTCTGACTTGCAATTGGAACAATATTTTGTTCCGGCTTTTGGAGGAACACCGCATGCAACGCACATTACGGCTTTTTCGGAAACTTCGTTTCCACAATTTCTACAATACATATTAAGTGGTTTTAATTTCCCTACTCATATGGCTTTTCGGTAACGCCCCGTTTGATTGGTTGCTGGACTCCAAACTGTTACGACATGGTCGTATTTGACAATAAACAAATATAATAAGTTAATTGGTACTTTTTGCATAAAAACAAAAGCCCCCTTTCTGCAATAGAAAGAGGGCCGATGTTAGTGGAAAATCATTAAACTGTTATACTGAATCGAGCATCTTATTAAACGGCAAAGCTTTCGCCACAACCGCAGCTACGGCTGGAGTTTGGATTTACAAAATGAAACCCTTTTCCATTCAGCCCATCAGAGTAATCTAACTCGCTGTCCATGAGGTAAAGAAAGCTTTTCATATCTGTAACCAATTTCAACCCTTTATCTTCAAATATTTGATCTTTCGGTTGGTTTTCGTTGTCGAAATCCATCTTATAACTTAACCCGCTGCAACCACCGCCTACAACAGAAACTCTTAAAAAGTAAGAGTTATCCAAACCGGCTTCATGCATCAATTCATCCACGTGGTGTTTTGCCTTTTCAGAAATGTACAACATAACATTAAATTCTTAAACGTTTAACCATTAATTGCTTCTAAACCATTCTTTGCACGATAGTCGTTGATGGCAGCTTTAATTGCATCTTCGGCCAATACCGAGCAGTGAATTTTTACCGGTGGCAATGCTAATTCTTCTACAATATCCATATTGTCGATTTTAATAGCTTCGTCGATTGACTTTCCTTTCAACCATTCAGTAGCTAAAGAAGAAGAGGCAATAGCTGAACCGCAACCAAATGTTTTAAATTTAGCATCGGTAATGAGTTGGGTAGCAGGATCTACTTCAATTTGCAAACGCATTACGTCACCACATTCAGGTGCACCAACCAAACCGGTTCCAACGGTAGATTTATTTTTATCTAAAGTCCCTACATTTTTAGGGTTTTCATAATGATCTAAAACTTTTTCTGAGTATGCCATGATAATTAATTTTTACGTCGTCTAAAAAAAATAATTCGTGCTTGTTTATTAGTGATGTGCCCATTCAATGGCATTAATGTCCATTCCTTCTTTAAACATTTCCCATAACGGACTCACCTCTCTTAGTTTAAGTACTGTTTTACTAACGGCTTCGATGGTGTAATCTACTTCTTCTTCAGTAGTAAAGCGGCCTAAACCGAATCGTAATGAAGAATGTGCTAAGTCATCACCTAAACCTAATGCTTTTAATACATACGAAGGTTCGAGTGAGGCGGATGTGCAAGCAGATCCACTACTTACGGCGATATTTTTATTAAAGCCCATCATCAAACCTTCTCCTTCTACATATTTAAAACTGATATTGGAAACGTGTGGCAAGCGGCTGCTTACACAACCATTCACATACGATTCTTCAATTTTACAAAGTGCTGTTTCTAATTTATCGCGCAATTTTGAAATACGGGCGGTATCGGCCTCCATGTCTAAACGGCAAATTTCAGCGGCTGTACCAAATCCTACTATGCCCGGAACATTTAATGTACCGCTGCGCATACCACGTTCATGACCACCGCCATCCATTTGTGCAGTAACTTTAACACGTGGGTTTTTGCGGCGAACATACAATGCCCCAACACCTTTAGGACCATACATTTTATGGGCTGAAAACGCCATTAAGTCAATACCGTCGGCATTTACATCAACCGGAATTTTTCCAACAGCTTGTGTAGCATCACTAAACAATAAAGTACCCTTCTTTTTACAAATAGCACTGATGGCTTTCATGTTTTGAATAGTACCTACTTCATTATTTGCATACATGATGGCAACTAAAATAGTAGCATCAGTGATGGTATTTTCCAGTTCTTCTAAATTAATTAAGCCTTCATTATTAACCGGCAAGTAAGTCACCTTTGCACCAAGTTTTTCGATGTGGTGACAAGCGTCTAATACGGCTTTATGTTCTGTTACGGCAGTAATGATGTGATTGCCTTTTTGGGCATACATTTCAAAAACACCTTTAATAGCCAGATTATCGGCTTCTGTTGCACCGCTGGTAAAGATGATTTCTTTAGCATCAGCACCAATTAATTTGGCCACTTGCTCACGGGCATAATCAACGGCCTCTTCTGCTACCCAACCAAAAGGGTGATTACGGCTAGCCGCATTACCAAATTTTGAAGTAAAATAAGGTAACATTGCATCAATTACACGTGGGTCGCAAGGGGTAGTCGCATTATTGTCCAAATAGATAGGGAAGTTCATTCAACTGAGTTTTATAGTATTTCTGACTTAAAAAAACATGATTTTTGTCATGTTTCAATTCGCTACTGCAAAATTAACACTAAAAAGCACGTGAATGTTTATTTTTTACGTTATTTTTTTTCTTTTTTATATTCTTTTTTTGGTGAGGAATTAAAACGTTGTACAGTAAAGGTGGGCAAATGGCGTACTTTACTTTGAAACGACGGAGCAGGGACAATAAAACCGCAAAGCTTTATATATTTGCAGCCATGCAAACCGTCGCCTTCCATACTTTAGGATGTAAACTGAATTTTAGCGAAACCTCTTCTATAGCTCGTCAATTGGAGCGAGAAGGCTTGTCGAAAGTTGAGTTTGATGCGGTTTCTGATGTTTATGTAATTAATACTTGTTCGGTAACCGACAATGCCGATAAGGAATGTCGCATGCTGGTACGTCAAATTCAGCGACGTGCACCGGAGGCTGCTATTGTCATTATGGGATGTTATGCGCAATTGAAGCCGCATGATATTGCCGCTATTGAGGGCGTAGATTTGGTATTAGGAGCAGCCGAGAAATTTAATTTAGCTACCCATTTAAAAGCGCTACAAAAAAATGAAGGGGCAAAAGTATTTAGCTGTGATATCGATACAGTGGACGAGTTTCACAGTGCTTATTCATATGGAGATCGAACGCGCTCGTTTTTAAAAGTGCAAGACGGTTGCGATTACAACTGTTCGTTTTGTACTATACCCTTAGCACGAGGAGCAAGCAGAAGTGATACCGTGGCCAATGTAGTGGCAAAAGCCCATGAAATAGTCGCTATGGGGGTTAAAGAAGTGGTATTAACAGGGGTGAATTTAGGCGATTTCAAATACGTTGAAAACGGACAAAGCGTTGATTTTTATGATTTGATTAAGGCGCTGGATGAAGTTGAAGGCATTGCTCGTTACCGCATTAGCAGTATCGAGCCCAATTTATTAACGCCGGCTATTATTGATTTTGTAGCTAATTCGAAACGTTTCATGCCGCATTTTCATATTCCCCTACAAAGTGGTAACAACAAGTTGTTGCGCTTGATGCGCAGACGCTATCAACGTGAGTTGTATGCCGATCGTGTTGCTGCCATTAAAGCAGCCATGCCGCATGCTTGTATTGGTGTAGATGTAATTGTAGGGTTTCCGGGCGAAACCGCTGCCGATTTTCAAATTACGTTCGATTTTTTACATGAATTGCCAATCAGTTATTTGCATGTATTTACTTACAGCGAACGTCCAAATACCCATGCCATCACGCTTCCGGATATAGTTCCGATGGCTGAACGAAAAGCACGCAATCAACGTTTGCGAGAGCTTTCCATTAAAAAGCAAGTGCATTTTAAAGAACAGTTTATCGGACAAAGCAGAGCGGTATTATTTGAGACTGCCGGTAAAGAAGGATTGATAGAGGGGTTTACCGATAATTACATTAAAATAAGCGCTCCGTTTCAGGAGAATTTGGTAAATCAACTAATATTGACAGTTATAAATTAATTTAATTTTTGTTTTATTAATTTTTATTGTTTAGTTTTGGAAAGGCCCTATTAAGTAACAACTTAAATTCTTTCCCTATGAAAAAAGTATTCCCTCTACTTTTTACACTGTTATGTGTATGTATGGTTAGCTCAAGTCAAGCCCAAATGAGCATTAGTCCCAATAAAGGCTATCGTAATTTCAACAATAATGTAACAGTCACCGGTAATACTACGTTGATGCTCAACGCAACCACGACCGGTAATCCGAATGATGTGTACATCACGCGACCGAATAATACTTATCCAATTGTTGGAGGAAGTATGAATTATGGCTATATGGGATTTTCGTATATGACATTTGGCCAATTGACCATACCTGTTACCGCAGATACAGGGTACTACACACTCGTAATGCAAGTAATGGATACTGTCGCCAACACTATACGGGTGGATAGTTTACAAAATGCATTTTATGTGTATGCAGGGCATATTTGTGGAACAGTTTTCTTAGATGCGAATACCAATGGTATTTATACTTATTGGAATGAACCACTTATTGGTGGACAAACAGTGCTGCTATTACCGGATAGTCTTGTTGCCGTAACAAGTGGAGGTTCAAATTATATACCCGGCAATGCACCGGCCAATTATGAATTTTTCGTGAATGATATCGTCACAAACCCGAATAAGATTATTTATTGCCAAACCCAAAGTGGCTATTTTGCAGTTACTAATGATTCTATTCCTGTAAACTTTAGCGCGTCCAACTATTATTTTAACGGTCAAAATTTTGGTGAGTTTACCATACCAAATGGATACAACATTGTAACTTCTAATTCGGTAAACAGACGTTGTCTTGTTAATAATACTTTTGTTGTAACCATTCATAATACCGGGGTGCAACTTACAACAGTTAGAGTTAAATATGTATACAGCTCTAATTTAACCTAT
>JAHEYX010000213.1 GCA_023251415.1 Chitinophagales bacterium | reverse complement strand
ATTTGGAATAAAATCAGCCATTAACTTAACGATTTGTTCTTTACTGACATTACCGGAATTGAACAATTGTTGGAAAGCGGCAAACATTGCATTTACTTCTTCTAACGATTTTTTAGGGGCATTGCTTACAAATCCTAATGCTGCAAAGCGATCCATAACCAAGGTTTCCTGGTCGGTGAAAAATTCTTCATAAGGTTTTTCACCACTGGTATCCGATTCGAAGAAATACACCGGATAAGTAGCGTCAGTAGGTTTTAAAGCTGCTGCTTTTTGGCGAGCCTCTTCTTCATTTTTGCAATAATCAGCTTGCAAACCATGTGCTGCTAAGAGTTTAACACCAATGGTTTCGAAGGTTTGCATGTCTTTTTCGGGATCTAATTTCGGAAAGAAAATACTTCCACTTTCACCCAACATACAAGCTAACATACACAATTGACCGCTTTCTTCCGGAGAAACAAAATAACGTTTGATGTTACTTGGACCGCTGAACGGTTGTTGTTTCATCATACGTTCTAAAAAGCCATACAATAAACTGCCATTACTAAAAGCAACATTGGCAAAGCGAGCAGTGGTGATTGGTATGAATTTACTGTAAGCCAAAATCACTTCCTCCATTAACTTCTTACTTCCTCCCATCACATTCACCGGATTAGCGGCTTTATCGGTACTTACACAAAAGAAACGTTCAGGCGGGTATTGCAACAATAAATCCAACAAGCCTTTTGCACGAATCACATTGTTGTTAATCATTGCTTCAATGCTGAACTCATCTTTTTCGCTTCTAACATGCTTATGTGCTGCAAAGTTGGCCACAATTTCAAAGGGGCCTTTTTGTATAAATAATTTAGTAAAAACCGGATCACTAAAACTTATCGGGTAGGTAATGAATTCATCCGGAACGTTTAAACCAACCGTACTACGTACATCACGTACCAATTCCGTTAAATTGTTTTCATCGGTATCAACCACATAAACACGCTTAGGCTTAAAGCGTAAAATAGCGCGTATATAGGAGCTACCGATAGTTCCGGCTCCTCCAATGACTAAAACGGATTTACCGTCAATTCGTTCACTTAATAAGTTATGATTAGCAGCAATATCGGCAGTGAAATAGCTTTCCGGACGACCTGTTGCGGATTTAATAAATTCAGCTAAATTGAAACGTTCCATAATGGTGTGTTGTGTTTAGGGGTTTGTAGTTGTGTTTAGTTGTTCGGGCCTTCAAATAAAAAGGTAGCTTATTTCTAATCCAGGTCATTCTTGAATTCACTCGTAAAGTGAAATTGAATATCCGGATTGTTGGTGCGTTCGGTATTCAAATACCATTCACTTTGTGCCAAATACACCAGATTACCTTCTTTATCGTTGGCTAATACATTGTATTTAAACTTGCAAAAATCTTCTAACTTCTGCTTGTCGTCACTGGTTATCCAACAAGCTTTGTAATAGGGTAGCGGTACAAAACTTACAGAAGCACCATATTCATGCAACAAACGGTATTGAATTACTTCGAATTGTAATTCTCCCACTGTACCAATCAACTTCTTATGCCCCATGTTTTGCGTAAACAATTGAGCTACCCCTTCGTCGGTTAATTGTTGTAAGCCTTTCTCCAATTGTTTCGTTTTCATTGGGTCCTTGTTGACTACCTCTTTGAATATTTCCGGCGAAAAACTCGGAATACCTTTGTACATATAGTCTTCACCTTCTGTCAGCGTGTCTCCGATTTTAAAATTGCCGGTATCAAACAAACCCACCACATCGCCCGGGAAAGCATCATCCAATAAGGATTTGCTGCGTGCTAAGAAACTGAACGGGCTGCTAAAACGAACATCTTTATCTAATCGCACATGATGGAAAAACTTGTTGCGTTCAAACTTTCCACTACACACGCGCATAAAGGCAATACGATCACGGTGTCGAGGATCTAAATTGGCATGTATCTTAAAAATAAATCCGCTGAATTTATCTTCTGTAGGATCTACTTTTCGTTTATCGGTTTCACGTGCTAAGGGCACCGGAGCAATACGAATAAAGGTTTCCAATAATTCGCGTACGCCAAAGTTGTTCATAGCAGATCCAAAAAACACCGGAGCAATATGTCCGCCCAAATATTCCTGCACATCAAAATCATGGTAAACCCCTTCAATTAATTCTACATCCTGACGTAATTGATTGGCATCTGTAGCACCAACCTCCGTATCCAACACTTGATCTTGCAAACTTTCCACAACTTTCTTTTCATCATCCTTCGATTTGGCTTGAAAGAGTTGTAAGGTTTTATCATACAAATTATAAACCCCTTTAAAAGCACTACCCATATTAATCGGCCAGCTCAGTGGTCGAACTTTAATGTGAAGGTTTTGTTCCAATTCATCCAATAAATCAAACGGATTTTTACCATCACGATCCATCTTATTAATGAAAATAATAACCGGAGTTTGACGCATACGACAAACTTCCATTAACTTTTTGGTTTGTTCTTCAACACCCTTCACACAATCTACCACCAGGATAACCGAATCTACGGCAGTTAAGGTACGGTAAGTATCTTCCGCAAAGTCTTTGTGACCGGGTGTATCCAAAAGGTTTACTTGAATATCGTTGTATTCAAAACACATAACCGATGTAGCCACCTAGATACCCCGTTGTTTTTCAATTTCCATAAAATCACTGGTTGCGTGTTTCTTGATTTTATTGGATTTAACGGCTCCTGCTACTTGAATAGCGCCACCAAAGAGCAAAAATTTCTCTGTTAAAGTGGTTTTACCGGCATCGGGATGCGATATATTGGCAAAAGTGCATCGGCGATTGATTTCAGCTTGGTATTTCACATCAAAAATTTGAGGCGCAAATATAAAAATTTAAGCGAGGATTCAGTAGCAACGCTAAGCAGTAAATCTGAATTGTGTTTAAATTCGCTTTTTAGCAACAAATTATACATTCAAATAACCAGCAATTAACGAAATCCGGATCGGTTAACCAACTGTTGCCTAAAAATTGCATTTCACTCAAAAATCTCAACAGGTTAATTAATTATCAATCCTTTGTAGAATAATTCGACTAATTTTGATTTATGAAAAATATAATAAACCTCCTGTTCATTGGGTTGGTACTTTTTAACCAACCTGTTGTTGCTCAAGGTTACTATTGGCCGGATTCGAGCTATAATCATTTGTCGTATTCTATTATTAATCGCCCCGACAATTTTACTTATTATACCAATAAATGCAGCGTATTACAACCCGATGGTAAGTTAATTCTTGGTGGTGATTACGACAGATATGGTACTAATTTGACTACCTCTGCTTTTATTCTACATCGTTTTAAGACCGACGGCACCTTAGACAGTACATTTGGAATTAACGGTATAGTAACCGATTCCATACCGGGTATGTATAGTTTTTTAATGACTGCGGTAGCTGTTAAACAAAATGGAAATATTGCTATTCTTGGAACTGCAGGTTTTTGTAATCATTGTACGAGTATTGCTGCTGCTGAATACCTTAGTAATGGAAGTTTAAATACCGCATATGGGAATAATGGGCATTTGACCTATCATCCTTCTGTATTAGGATTAAATACTGCAGTGTTATTAAACGACACACAATGGTTGGTTGGAGGCCGATTATGGCTAAATACAGCACAAGTTGCAAAATTTAAAGCTGATTTAACTCCTGATTCAAGCTTTGGAGTAAACGGAATTAATACAACATCCTTAGGAACTTATTATAACGAAGATGTATATACACTAAAGGTTTTAAATAATGGTAAAATCTTAGTTGGCGGTATAGATAAATTAAGCAACAGTACTGCGCAAAGCTTGGTTTATTGCTTGAAAGCGAATGGTACAATTGATTCAAGCTTTGGAACGAATGGGGCTACCACACGATCTATTCATGGTATTAAAGATGTGGTTCATCGGATACTCATTCAAGCAGATGGTAAAATTGTAGTATGCGGCGATGCGGATAATTCATCAATTTCATCACTTAACTACCACTTGATTTTTGCTTACCGATTACTTAGCAACGGAGCTATTGATAACAGTTTTGGTACCGGAGTTTATATCTACAATAAATTTTCTGGCGTCAACGTTTTTGCCGATGCAGTGCAAACCAACGACGGACATATTATTATGGCTGTAGGGGGTAGAACCGCCCCAGCCCAAGCAGGAAAAGGGTATTTTATCATGTTAACCGCTAACGGAAGTCCGGACGTTGCGCTAGGTGATGGATTAGAATCCGGAATAATAATTAATGGAACCGATGAAACGGCAGTTCCGAATGCTATGCAAATTCAATCGGATGGCGCTTTATTAATTAGTGGTGCTCAGAGTATTCAACTTGCAGGCCCTCCGGGTATATTTGCACAACGTTTTAGTATGCAATATCCATTAGGTGTTCAAAATATAATTTCAAAAAAGTCGGAATTAACGGTGTTTCCTAATCCAATCGGTGAAGCCGGTATTATTACCGTGAGCTCAGCATCAGGCTTCAGCAAAATTCCTCAATTTAAATTGTATTCGGCTACCGGACAAGAATTAAGCAGTTTAGTAGTGCTTAGCAATACGGCATACGGAAATGCAACAGTGCAAGTAGCATTACCTGCTAATTTAAGCAATGGTTTTTATTACATAAAAGATGCAGCAAATGCCAAAGTTTGCAAAATTGAAGTGATTAAATAAAGTAAATCTTTGGCTGTTATGAGTGAAAAAGGTCGTTTTCGAACGGCCTTTTTTGTTTTGCTAAACTATTGAAACAAGCGGGCAATATAATATGCAGCGCCTGCTGCCAAGGCACTTACTAATAATACGCGAAAAGCACCTTTAATCGGATTTTGACCGATGATTTTTGTTTTTACATAACCGAAAATTAGCAATATGCTGGCAGTGATGATACAAGAATAAAGCAATCCTTGATAGGGAGTACTGGTGAAAAAATAACTCGATAAAGGAATAGCCCCACCAACTACATAAGCTAAACCAATGACCAATCCGCTTTTGATGGCAGCATTTTCATCCGGTTTTTCCAAACCCAATTCAAAGCGCATCATAAATTCTACATATTTATCGGTGTCTTTTTGTAAATCTTTTACGAATGTTTCCTGAACCGAAGGACTGATATTGTATTCAGCTAAAATCTCTTTTATTTCTGCTTCTTCCTTTTCAGGCATGTGTTCGACTTCATAATATTCCCGTTGTAACTCACTCTTATAATGTTCTGATTCGGTTTTACCAGCCAAATAACCACCTAATCCCATGGCAATACACCCGGCTACAATTTCGGCAACACCTGCTGTAGTAATCAAATGATTGTCTCCTAAAGCACTGCTCAAACCGGCAGATAATGCAAAAGGTACAGTTAAACCATCCGACATCCCTAATACGATATCGGTAATGGTTTGCGGACTTTTAAAGTGATTTTCCATGTGGTGAAGGTAAGTGATGTACTTTACTTTTCACTGATCAATATCAGTACGTTAAATGTTATCCATACAATATAAAAACGAAATCCGGATTTTACTATTCATTCACGTAAAACTTAATTGGTACGTCCTTATTTTCATTGAAACGGTGGAACAAAAAATAAAATAAGTTAAAAGCATTTTTTTTCCGACTTTTGCCGTCTTATGTTAAGAATTAAGGATTTAGAGCGATTTACCACTGCAGCCAATCAACCTTGTAAAATTGTAATCACCACCCATCATAAACCCGATGGTGATGCATTAGGTTCGTCATTAGGACTGTACCACTTTTTACACAA
>JAHEYX010000212.1 GCA_023251415.1 Chitinophagales bacterium | reverse complement strand
TGCATGAAGACACTTTAATCGGCGGGATAGGTGGTGAAATTGCAGCTTATATCAACGAACACTGTTTTGAATGCTTGGATGCCCCTGTTATGCGCTGTGCTTCATTAGATACTCCGGTGCCATTTGCTATCCCATTGGAAAATAATTTCTTGGCAAAAAATCGTTTAGGCGAACAGTTAAGTAAGCTCTTGGCTTATTAAATTAGCGGTGCTCAACAATTAACGGTCCAACAACTCGACCGTCAACAACTACATGATAGGTGCCGTTAGGCAGGTTCGAAACATTCACTTCAGCGCGATTTGTAGCAAGTAGCCGTTTGCCCTCTATCGTATATAATTCAATTAATGCCGCATTCGGCTTATGGTCCAAACTAAACGAAACGCTACACGGATTGGGAAAAATCGAATACGATTGATCCATTTTTTTTTTGACCGCTCGAAAGCCGCTTACTGTTTGCCAACTGCGATCATCAATCACTTGTAAGCGCTGATGAATAATACTGTATCCTTCATTACTCAACAACAGCCGATGTTGATCTAACCAGGCAATGCCTTCTGTTTGACCGGCAAAACCCAATTCTATACGTCGCTTATTCCCTTTAAAAAATTGTGCGCCATTAAAATCCCATAATTGCCACACAAAAGACAAGCCTGTTGTTGTATAGCCAATTAACATTACTTTATTGCGAATAGAGTCGAAACTGGCGCCGGTAATCAACCCTTTCACATCAAAACTATCGATCAAAACGGCGGTATAATTACCCGGCTGCTTAGGTATTCGATATACCCTTGTATGTCCGTATACCCAATCTTTACTGAACAAATAAAGACTATCCCCCAAACTAATCATGGCTTCACAGTCAAAACGATTTGCATTGGGATGCGCCGTAAAATCGGTTTGATCGGCATAAGCAAATGAAATAAATGTTGCTGTATCGCTAATGGAATAGGCAGTGTCAATAGCTGACCATGGTACACGAACAATTTTTAAATCTGTGCGATTGCCGTTGTTATTACCAAAATCACCTAAGTACACATACAAACTATCACTGCATAGTTCTTCCCAGTCCACGTTGCTGGCGTTTGTAACCGTAATTTTTTTACGAATAGCACCGGACAAAGTATCGATTTGAAAAAACACATTCGGGGTGCCGCTATCTGTATTGCTGAATAACTTTCCGTGATGCAACAACAAACCGGATGTTTCGGTTAAGCTATCCGGCAAATTACACCGAACGCTTGCGGTAATTGTTGTAGTGGCATACAAACAAGAACCATCATTTACAGTTGCGGCAGCATTGTAATTAATGGCGGCCGGATCTTTACACCCTAATACTTGCGTAAAGCCATTTACTGCAAACGATAAATGTAGCCCAACTAAAAGCAAATAATGTTTAAATGAAAAATGCACCATTCGGTTTTTTGTAAAAGTAATTATTTTCAACAAATACAGGGTTTGCTTATAAGTTGCACCACGATTTCCAGTTGCGTAAAAGTTGTAATCCTTCCACTGTTAAAACCGATTCCGGATGAAACTGCACCCCAAATAGTGGCAAGTGTTGATGGGCAATTGCCATAATTTCATGCGAAGCCGTTTCAGCAACAATTTGCAGCGGGGCTTGTACATTTTTTAACACCAACGAATGATAGCGCATGGCCGTAAATGGTTGCGATAACTGCTTGAAAACCGGATGCGGCTGATAATGAATCGGCGAGGTTTTACCATGCATTGGTTGTGTTGCTTTTACTAATGAAGCGCCGAAGTATTCTCCAATTGCTTGATGTCCCAAACAAACACCCAGCAAGGGTAGTCGTGCATGAAATTGTTCTACCACTTGCATTAATATACCACTGTCAGCCGGTCGGTTAGGTCCCGGGCTTAACACTATGCCCTTATACTTCCGTGCTTCAATCGTTGCACAATCAATGGCATCATTACGATGAACCTCTGTTTGCAAGCCACATTGCAGCAAATAATCGTTTAAGATGTAGGTAAATGAATCGTAATTATCGAGCAACAAGATCATGACTACAAACATAATAAGTATCCCCGCAACTCCAAGTAGGAATGGCGGGGATACTTTAAAAATTACTTCTGCTAAAATGCGTTAAGCTCTAGCCCAATGTCCACGAATATGAATTCGGCCTTGTGGGGTCATTTCCCAATGAGCGGGCACCCATACTTTACGTGGATGGTGATGACGCATACGTGGAGCGGGTGGTGGCGGCGGTGGCGGCGTAGCACAATGCGCTCGTACATGCGGATGACGACCATAATGATAAGGAGGATGATAACCAAAGGAAAGGGCAACTTGTGCTGACGAAGGGGTGCTGAACACTAAAGCAATGCTAAACAGCACCAATGAAACAATCATTTTTTTCATAACTACTAAATTTTGAAACGTTATTAATAAGACGCTAACTGCTATAGAAAGTTTAATGCCAAACTTGAATTCTTTTAAAAAGTAATTTTAGTGATTTGTTATTCCTTCAAAAACTTGCGTTTAAATTCCCAAATCTTCTTGCAGTAAGCTACCTTTACCAACTTGAATTTGATGTATGACTGATAAGATTAATTTATTACCTGATGCTTTAGCTAATCAAATTGCGGCCGGTGAAGTAATTCAACGCCCGGCTTCTGCTGTAAAAGAACTGATGGAAAATGCCGTTGATGCAGGAGCTAGCAGCATTCAATTGATTTTAAAAGATGCCGGAAAGCAATTGATTCAGGTTATTGATAATGGCTGTGGGATGAGTGTTACCGATGCACGCATGAGTTTTGAACGACATGCCACCTCTAAAATTAAATCCATCGACGATTTATTTGCTATACGCACCATGGGTTTTAGAGGTGAAGCGTTAGCCTCTATTGCGGCGGTAGCCCAAGTAGAAATGAAAACCCGTTTGGAAGATCAAGAGTTGGGTACCTTATTAATTAATGAAGGCTGTGAAGTAGTTGAACAAAGCGCTTGTCAAGCTCCGGTCGGCACTTCGGTTGCCGTTAAAAATTTGTTTTTTAATGTTCCGGCACGACGAAATTTTCTGAAGTCGAATCAAATAGAATTGCGTCATATTTTAGACGAGTTTCAACGGATAGCCATAGCACATCCAAGTTTACAGTTTTCTTTGCATCACAATGGAGCACAACTGTTTCAATTGGCCCCAGGAAATTTAAAGCAACGCATCGTTCAATTGTTTGGCAACAGCTATCGCGAGAAATTAGTGGATGTAAAAGAAGAAACTTCTGTTTGCAATATTTACGGTTTTATCGGAACACCTGATTCAGCGAAGAAATCAAGGGGCGAGCAGTTCTTTTTTGTAAATGATCGATTTATAAAAAGTAATTATTTGCATCATGCTGTTATGCAAAATTATCAGCAATTGATTCAAAGCGACAGTTTCCCTTTATATGTTTTATTTATAGAAGTAGATCCTGCTCGTATCGATATCAATGTGCATCCCACCAAACAAGAAATAAAGTTTGATGATGAGCGTATTATTTATAGTTTCTTAAATGCTGCTACCCGTAAGGCTTTAGGGCAATACAGCATTACGCCTTCGTTAGATTTTGATCAAGAAACTTCTTTCAGCAGATTAGATGCCTTTAAAAACAATCCAACCGAAGACCTTTCCTTTTTAAATAAAATAGATACCAGCTCGCATTATTTTCGACCGCATACTGCTTTACCTAATGCCGAAGCCAATCAGCAGCACTGGCAAAGTTTATACGGTGAGCGTAAAGAACCTTCCTCTACTGCCAATAATCATCCGTTTGAGCAGTCGAATACTGCCGACAATGAATTATTCGCCGGCACCGAAAATGCTTATCAAGAACAAGGCTTATATCAATTGTTGAATCGTTATATTTTGGTTCCGATTAAAAACAGTGTATTGTGGGTTGATCAACAAGCTGCTCACGAACGGGTATTGTATGAGAAGTACCTAGCACATTTGCAAGAACAAACACCAAACATGCAACACAAGCTGTTTCCGGTAAAAATTGAGTTGAGTGCAATGGATGCCATCTTGTTGAATGAATTATTACCTGAAATCAATACCATCGGTTTTGATATACAGCCGTTCGGACAAAACACATTTGCTATACACGGCATCCCGGCCGATTTTCAAAACCAAGTGAGTGAACAACATTTTGTAGAAAAATTACTTCACGGCTTTCGAGAAAACCGAGAAGCAAAAATGGAAAACAAAAACAATGTAGCACGAGTATTGGCTTCACAAGGGGCGATACGTAGCGGACAAAAGTTAAGTGTTGCTGCCATGAAACAATTGGTCGATGAGCTGTTTGCTTGCGATACCCCATACAGTAGCCCCGGTGGTCGATTAACTTTTGTGCAATACAAAGGCGAAGAAATTGAATCCTGGTTTGCTAAGAAAGGCTAATTCCTTAACCTACAGCAAGGTGCTGTATTTGTGACCTATTGTACCCGTTTAATAGTTTACAAATTAGAGCAATCATCCAAATAAAACTAACGTAACTAACCTCCTGACTTAGGTTGGTATTTTAATACTGTACGTTTTGTGTTTCAAGTTTTTCAATTGTTTAGCACGCAGCCAAGGGTTATACACTTTAAGCATTTTATAAGTAGTTCCTTGGTCGATGGCAAACTGCGCTAAGTCTTCAATTGGATCACTTACATCAACTGTTTTGTAAGCGAAGGTTGGATACAAATCACTTGAAGCCAATAAAAAGCCATATCTTTTAGGGTGTGTATAAATTTCTTTTAATGCGAGAATGCGAAACACATAGCGCATGGTTTCATCCGGTAAATACAAGTCGTAATAGTTTTTTTGTTGTTGTGCATTCATAAACTTAGCTAAACCGGCTGTACCGCAATTGTATGACGCTGCAACTAAAGTCCAGCTTCCGAATTGACTGTCGGCAGCAATAAAATAACGGCAAGCTGCTTCTGTAGCTTTTTCTACTTGGTAGCGTTCATCAACTTCATCGTTTATTTCTAATCCAAAACGTTTACCGGTTTCGGCTAAGAATTGCCAAAAGCCAACAGCATTGCTTTTTGAAACCACTTGTTGATAGCCACTTTCTGCCAAACACAAGTATTTGAAATCATCCGGAATACCGTTCTTTTGTAAAATAGGTTCAATAACAGGCAACCAACGTGCGGCCAATTTCATATTATACAAATTACTGCCTTGGTAATACGCATTTATCAAAAGTTCACGATCTAGTCGCTCGCGTACATCCGGTATTTCTAAAGGCACTTTTTCTCCTGCAAAATTGGCTTCTTTCGGGAATATAGGCGGAGCAACCTTTAAAAAGTTAACCGAATCGGTTATGTTGGTATTGGGCTTAAACTCAGGGGCTTTAGGCTGTAATGTGGCGTAGCCAATAGCTGCAATAAAAAGTGACAATAAGCATCCGGATAAAAATACCAGGAGCGGCTTGTTAAGAATCGTTTTCATTAATGATGAATTTATACGCATAGCTTACGGGGCTTTAGTGGTAGAGTTGTATGAATTGCTAAAATAAAACGCATTTTTTATAACGGTATACCCTTATTGTATTTACATACCGACCGCAGGATGTTGATTATTATTCAGATATAATTCCTTTTAGTTTTTGAAATCTCATTCGCTCCATCTACTTTTGGTAAAATTTAAAAAATACTGTCAGTTTGTCTAAGGGCATTGCATTTGATAAACCTTAAAACCGGTTTGTTGTAATACACCTTCCGGTTTAAACTTACACAAATACCTATAAAACCTATGCTGGGATTCATTTCTAAACTATTCGGAGGCAATAA
>JAHEYX010000211.1 GCA_023251415.1 Chitinophagales bacterium | reverse complement strand
GGCTTTATATAGATAAGCAGGTTTCATTTGTGGATTTAAAGCAAACACTATACTTTTTTGTCACGCAGTTTTTTGGTAAAGAGGTGAAGATTCGTTTTCGCCCTTCCTACTTTCCATTTACAGAGCCTTCTGCTGAAATGGATATTTCCTGTTTTATTTGTGGAGGAAGTGGTTGTAGTGTATGTAAACAAACCGGTTGGGTGGAAATATTAGGTTGTGGGATGGTTCATCCGAATGTATTAAGAAATTGTGGAATAGACCCCGAAGAATACACGGGATTTGCTTTTGGTATGGGTATAGAACGTTTGACGATGTTAAAATACCAACTTAAAGATTTGCGTTTGTTCAGCGAAAATGATCAACGCTTTGTTCAACAATTTGCAAACGAAACGCTTCATTAACAAGGTGCAGTTAGTTAATAACTGTCCAGTAATACCATTATTTTGATTCAACTTATACAAATAGAGCTAAGTAAAGTTTTCAGCAGAACCCGCACTTATATTGGATTTATAGCCATTGCAATACTTGTGCTGGTTTTGGAAATTGCATTTTATTTGGATGGAAACCGTTTTATTGATTTTGCCACGCAATCATTAGATCAAAGTTTCATTTTTACCGGTAAGTTAATGAATGGCTATTTGGTTTGCTTTATTGTGCTTCAAAGTTTAATCATCCATGTCCCTTTGTTAGTGAGCTTAGTTGCCGGTGAGTTATTAGCCGGAGAAGCAACAAGTGGAACATTTCGCTTTTTATTAACTCGCCCGATTTCTCGCACCCAAGTTGTTAGTGCGAAGTTTATTGCAGCTTGTATGTATACCATTGCGCTTGTTTTGTGGCTTTCTTTTGTAAGCTTAGGGTTGGGAAAATTACTTTTCGGAAGCGGTGATTTGATTGTGATGAAAACAGATATGATCACCATATTCTCAGCCGATGATGTGATGTGGCGATTTGGCTGTGCCTTTTTATTTGCAATGCTCAGCATGTGTACCATAGCTTCATTAGCCCTGTTATTTTCATCACTGGTAGAAAACGCTGTTGGTCCGATTGTTAGCACTATGGTTGTTGTAATTGTGTTTGTAGTAATCAGTGCAATGGATGTGCAGATACTAAATAATGTCAAACCTTTGCTTTTTACAACCCATATGAATGCTTGGAAATTATTTTTTGAAGAAACACTTGATAAACAAGCTATACTGACCTCCGCATTGGTTTTATTGGGACATATCCTTGCGTTCTTAGGAATTACTATAGTTGTGTTTAATAAAAAGGATGTACTCTCCTAATCGCTAAATTAGAAATTATGCAGCATATTAAAACACGTCTCGGTTGGATTTTACGAATTAGTTTATTGACAATTGTAGTTTTTTTGGCAATACAAATTGGAAAGGAATATTCCACAACAGCTAAAACTGCTGCCTTTGTAACGCGCGATCCAAACGAACTGCTAACAAAATTAAAAACCAAATTTAACAGTGTTCGCGATTACACAGCGGATGTAGTAATCAAGGTTAAAGTAGAATTTTTAAAAATACCGATAACAAAAGCAAAGATTTATTACAAGGCACCGGATAAAATTAAAGTGGATGCAAAAGGATTTGCGATGCTTCCCAGAAGCGGACTGGATTTTGCCAATACATCGATGTTAAAGAATAAGTATGACGCCATTTATGTAAAAGACGAACTTGTGAACGGAATTAATTGTGCCGTTGTAAAAGTAATTCCAAGCGATCCGGGTGAAGTCATTATTTCTACCATGTGGATTGATCCTATTAAATGTGAACTTAGAAAATTTGTCACTACAACAAAAAGCAATGGCACTTTTGATGTTGTGCTTACCTATGATAAAGCGCAACCTAATTTGGTGATGCCTGCAAGTTTAAACATTTCATTCGACGTAAATAAAATCCAGCTTCCTAAAAGCATGAGTGGTGATTTAACCGGAGAAACTGCACATGTAGAAAAGTCGGAAACCAAGAAAACTACACGTGGTCAGATATTTATAAATTACTCTAATTTCAAAATTAATCAGGGTTTGAAGGACGAGTTGTTTAAAGAAGTAAAGAAGAAATAAAATAAAATTGTTTTTATTCAGACGCAGGTCTTAATTTTGCGTCAACTAATTTAAATGCCAGTAAAATGAAAATAGCACACATAATCGGGTTGATTGTAATTGCCATAGCAATAGGTGTAATCGTAGCCGTAGTTGGAGATTTTAGTTCGTATGAAACATTTGCCACTGCTAAAGCCATGCCCGGCAGTCAGCTGCATATCGTTGGTCAATTGGATAAAAGTACACCATCAGAATACGATGCTCAAAAAGACGCCAATTATTTTGCCTTTTATATGAATGATAAAAGCGGAGAAAAATGTAAAGTAGTTTTTAACGGAACTAAACCGCAAGATTTCGAACGCAGTGAACAAATAGTATTAACCGGTTCAATGGTCGGGTCAGAATTTCATGCCAGTAATATACTTTTGAAATGTCCTTCTAAGTACACCAACAAATCAGAAGAAATTTCAGAGTTTAAAGCTAAATCTTAATCTCGCCTTTAAATACCAATTCCGTAAAACCTTCTAAGTGTATTTCGGTAAAGGTACCGGCACTGGGCATTTTAGCGGTAACAATTAAAGGCCCTCCTTTTGTATTTACTAAAACACCGGAGCGTTCTTTATTACCATGACGTTGGCTCAGCATAATTTTTATTAAGGCTGCAGCAACAGATCCGGTTCCGCAACTGAGTGTTTCATTTTCAACTCCGCGTTCATACGTGCGCACATCAATTTGAGCATTGTAGGGAGTGAAAATGAGGGTATGATCAATCATTGCTGCTTTAGAGCGATGCAATTCTTCTGTCATAAAATTAATATTGATTCCCTTTTCTTTAAATCGATCATTGTATCGAATCGCATGTGCAGCGGGTATCAGATCTATTTCATCAACATTGGAAACAATCTTAACCACATGCGGAGAACCGGTATTTAAAACATATTCTGTTTCATCAATAATTTCCAATGATTTTACATCATTCATCTTTAATGAAACCCAACCGGATTGTTTTACGTGTGCTTCATGTAATCCATCAATGGCCAAAAATTTCACATCTCCACTTTTATGTTTAACATCTTTTGCAATGAGAAATGCAGCAAAACATCTGCCGCCATTTCCGCACATGGTACTTTCTTTTCCATCACTGTTTGCATATTTCATTTCGTAACCATGCTCTTTATGTTTACGTACCAACATTAAGCCATCCGCTCCAATCCCGAAATGCCTGTCGCATAAGCGTTTTACGATGTCGTGGTTGTCAAATGGAAATCGAGATAAAGAGTCGTAAATGATGATAAAATCATTGCCGGTTCCTTGATATTTGTGAAATTCAAAACTCATGTCGTGCAAGTTAAAAATTGATTAACAAAAATCAAATTGATTTAAGACACCTTTAACAGCTGTTATTGCGTTAATCTAAAACTACTGCCTATTTTTGATTTGCAGAATTTTTAAAATCACGTTTACAAAATTACAAGTGCCATGAAACAAAATTATTTTAAAATCTACACCAATTCAGCAATTATTGCAATTATTTGCTCACTCGTTACTGTGGGTTTGTACTCTCACTTTAACCCAAATTTGAAATACGGCAAGAATGAATCTGTTCCGGCAAATTATGCCAGTTTTAACAGCATGACTCCGGTTAATATGGATTTTACGCCGGCGGCTGCAGCTGTAACGCCTGCTGTTGTTCACATCAAAACTACTTATACACCACAACAAACCAGCTTTAACAGTCATAATCCGTTTTTCGATTTTTTCGGTGATGATTTTTGGGGAAGAAGTCCTTACCAAGCAATGCCACAACAGTCAAGCGGCTCCGGTGTTATCATTGCTGAAGATGGTTATATCGTAACCAATAATCACGTAATCGATAATGCTGATCAAGTACAAGTTATTTTCAACGATAAACATACGGCATTAGCCACAGTGGTCGGCACCGATCCCTCCACTGATTTAGCACTTTTAAAAGTTGAAGAAAAAGGATTGCCGTATATCTATTTCGGGAATTCGGATTCTGTAAAAATAGGACAATGGGTTTTAGCAGTAGGAAATCCATTTAACTTAGAATCAACGGTAACTGCCGGTATTGTTAGTGCCAAAGGAAGAAATATTAATATTATTAAAGATAAAAATAATGCAGCCATAGAATCCTTTATTCAAACTGATGCTGCAGTTAATCCGGGTAATAGCGGTGGAGCATTGGTTAATACCAGTGGCGAACTCATTGGAATTAATTCAGCTATTGCTACGCCAACAGGAGCCTATGCCGGTTATAGCTTTGCCATTCCGGTAAATATTGTTAAAAAAGTAATTGACGATTTAACACATTATGGAATCGTACAACGTGCCTATTTAGGAATTACACCTGCCGAATTGGATGATGATTTGGCAAAGAAAAATGGTCTCACTAATCATAAAGGGGTATTTGTAAATAGTGTTACAGAGAATGGTTCAGCAGCTGCTGCCGGCGTTCAAAAAGGAGATGTGATTACCAAAATTGATGGAAAGGCTATTAATACCATTCCTGAGTTGCTTGAAAAAGTAGGTGCAAAACGTCCGGGTGATGAAATAGAATTGGAATTTATCCATGAAGGCAAAATGAAAACTGTTACTGCGAAATTGAAAAATAAGGATGGTAAAAGCAGTTTAATTACCAAAGAAGATTTAAAAAACAATTCCTTTAATGAATTGGGTGTGGCTTTCCGTGAATTAAATGATGAAGAAAAATCAAAATATCAAATCAACGGAGGAGTTCAAATTACTGAAATGAAAGACAACAGTAAGTTAGCCAACAGTGGTATTCCGGAAGGTTTTGTGGTTACTAAAATTAATAAAAAAGAAGTACATACTATTGATGACGTAAAAGCTAGCCTTGGTAGTGCAAAGGGTTTTGTGATGATGGAAGGCTTTTTACCGGGATACCCTGGAAAATACTATTACTCTTTTAATTATTAATCCGTTGATGTTTGTTTTGTTAAAAGGCCAATCCATTCGATTGGCCTTTTTTTATGCAATTAGCTTTGTTCTTTGATGCGCTTTTCTAGGGCATAATATTCGTCACGTAAGCGTGCAGCTTCCATAAAATCTAAATCTTTTGCTGCCTTTTCCATTTGCTTTTTAGTGCTTTGCATCAACTCTTTCATTTTATCAACCGATAAATAATCCATTAGTGGATCAGCGGCTATAACTGCTTCATCTTTTTTCGTTTCATCATAAAAATGTACTGCATTCGATTTGATATCAAGCACGCTTCCTTGTTTAAAGATTTCTTCTTTCGATTTAGTGACTGTACGAGGTGTAATATTATTGGCGGTATTGTAAGCTATTTGCTTTATTCTGCGACGGTTAGTTTCATCAATGGTAGCTTGCATACTGTCTGTAATCTTGTCGGCATACATGATCACCAGCCCGTTAACATTACGAGCCGCACGACCTGCAGTCTGCGTTAAAGAACGTTGGTTTCTTAAAAATCCTTCTTTATCGGCATCCAAAATGGCAACTAAAGACACTTCCGGCAAATCAAGTCCTTCTCTTAAAAGATTTACACCTATTAATACATCAAAATTTCCTAAACGTAAATCACGCAAAATTTCAACACGCTCAAGGGTATCAATTTCACTGTGAATGTATTTGCATTTGATATCTAATTTACTGAAATATTTGCTCAAGTCTTGTGCCATGCGTTTGGTTAAAGTAGTAACCAAAACGCGCTCATTTTTTTTAACGCGTAAATCAATCT
>JAHEYX010000210.1 GCA_023251415.1 Chitinophagales bacterium | reverse complement strand
CAGTTGATCGGCTTTATCGATGAGCAAATCAATAAAATACGCTTCATCGCCGGTAAAAAAATAAACCGGTTTTAACTTTTTAGCATTAAACTGACTGATTATTTCTTCCGGTGTCATGCTTAAAAACGCAAATGTTTCACGGTATGTCCGTCGTTAATTAATTGTTTCAAAGAATCGATACCGATTTGAACGTGGTTATCGACATAGTTTTTCGTAACCGATAAGTCACTATCAATGGTCTTCACTCCTTCCGGAGTCATTGGTAAATCCGTCACCAACAACAAAGCGCCGCTCGGTATTTTATTGGCAAAGGCTACACTAAAAATAGTAGCCGTTTCCATATCAATGGCTTGTGCTCTGATTTCTAATAAGTAGGTTTTAAACTTTTCATCCCATTCCCATACTCTTCTATTGGTTGTATAAACTGTTCCGGTCCAATAATCTTGTTCCATATCGCGTATGGTGGTTGAGATGGCTTTCTGCAAAGCAAAAGAAGGCAAGGCCGGCACTTCCGGTGGAAAATAATCATTAGAAGTACCCTCGCCTCTTACGGCAGCAATAGGTAGAATTAAACCACCCACTACCGGTTCTTTTTTCAAGCCTCCGCATTTCCCTAAAAACAATACGGCTTTAGGTTTAACGGCCGATAATAAATCCATAACCGTTGCTGCATTGGCACTACCCATACCAAAATTAATCATGGTAATACCGTTTCCGGTAGCCGCCGGCATAGGTTTAGAAGGGTCTTTAATAGTAGTATTGGTAACAGCACAAAATTTATCCAGGTAATTGCTGAAATTAGTAACCAACACAAACTGACTGAATTCTTCCAATTGCATACCGGTATAACGTGGTAGCCAATTGTCGACGATTTCTTTTTTTGTTTTCATAAGAAGAATTTAGGGGGGAAAGGTACTATTTAATTCAAAAATAAAGAACAGGCTGAGCGGTTTTGCAAGCAGTATTCACGATTAGATAAAAAAAAATCAGGCGCTTAAACGGAGCCTGATTTTTTTTAATTACTTGCGGTACCTATTGATTAAGTATCCAAAATACCATTGGCCATGGCGTATTTAATAACCCCGGCAATATTGTGTACATTAATTTTCTTCATGATATTGGTACGGTGGGTATCGATGGTACGCGGACTGCGAATCAATTTTTCTGCAATTTCGGCATTTGATAAACCTTCGGCAATCAAACGTATGATTTCAATTTCACGAACAGTAAGGTGATCTTTTTGCAAAACATTCTGCATCGATTTCTGACGTTCTTTGGCTTCGGCAAAAGTATTCATGATGGCTTCAGAAACGTCACTGCTGAAGTATTTGCTGCCACGAGCCACTTTACGAATAGCGCTCACCAATTCATCTTTCGTACAATTCTTCAATACATAACCGGAAGCTCCGGCTTCTAACATTTTTGAAATGGTTTTACCGTCTTTGGTTCCACTTAATGCCATAATTTTCACATCCGGATAACGATCGCGAATGGCTTTAGTGGTATCAATGCCGTTCAATTCAGGCATTTCTATATCCATCAAAACCAAATCAATTTTACGGCGGCTTAAGATATCCAATACTTCGTTGCCATTGTTGGCTTCTTCCAAGACATCCATATCCGGCGCATCTTTAAGCAAAATAGTGATGGTATCAATAATCAATTGATGATCATCAGCTATCATAATTTTAACTCGTTCAGTAGCCATGAATTAGTAGGGTTTGAAAATTTAACTGTTTAAACTGCGTGGAATGTTTCAGGGTAAAGATAACAAGATATTAAGAATATAGTAGTGCCTTTTTATCTTGAAATCAACAATACGGTTTTTACTGTTTAAAAAAATAGATTTTTTAACGTAGAAGCATGCGTAGCATATCGTATATTCGCCGAAAATTATACGCGTGAATTCATCTGCCCGCTATCAACAATTAGGCGTAAGTGCTACTAAAGAAGACGTACATGCCGCTATTCGTAAACTGGATAAAGGTTTATATCCAAATGCGTTCTGTAAAATTTATCCCGATTATTTAACCGGCTCTGCCGATCATTGTTTAATCAGTCATGCCGATGGTGCCGGTTCAAAATCGGTATTAGCTTATTTGTATTGGAAAGAAACCGGCGACGCTAGCATTTGGAAAGACATAGCCCAAGATGCTATTGTGATGAATTTAGATGACATGATTTGTGCAGGCGCTACCGGTCCCTTTTTATTTTCCTCAACCATAGGTCGCAATAAATTACTGATCAATGCCGATGTGCTGTCAGCTTTGATTAACGGTCATGCCGAAGTATTTGCCGAATTAGCAGCTGCTGGCACTGCCATTCACTTTATGGGTGGCGAAACGGCCGATTTAGGCGATTTAGTAAAAACCATCGTTGTTGACGGTACCATGACTTGCCGTATGCAACGCAGCGAAGTGATTGCCTTGGATAAAATAACTGCCGGAGATGTGATTGTAGGATTGGCTTCGTTTGGACAAACTACTTATGAAAGCAAATACAACAGCGGTATAGGCAGCAATGGCTTAACTGCCGCTCGTCACGATACGCTTCACCACGATTATGCCCAATTTGCCGAAGCCTTTGATGTGAATTTAAGCGATGATTTAGTGTTTAGAGGTTCTTGTAAATTAAGCGATATCGAAGCTGAAAGCGGTTTAACAGTAGGACAATTGTTATTAAGCCCTACCCGCACCTATGCACCGGTAATCAGCGCTTTCTTAAAAAAATACGCCGGTCAAATTCATGGCATTATACATTGCAGCGGTGGTGGTCAAACCAAAATTTTGCATTTCATCGAGCAATTGCATGTCATAAAAGATAATTTATTTAGTCCACCGCCGGTATTCCGTTTAATTCAACGCCAACGCAATACCGATTGGAAAGAAATGTATCAAGTGTATAATATGGGGCATCGTATGGAATTGTATGTTCCGGAAGCCATAGCTGCTGATTTAATTGCTATTGCGGCTACCTTTAATTTACAAGCACAAGTGGTAGGTCGTGTGGAAGCAGCCGATGCTAAGAAAGTAAGCATCAGCAGTGAATTTGGACAATTTGAATACGGCGGCTAATTTGCTTGCTACCTGCACTTGAAACAAACGCAAACCGGTTTCAGATGTAGCAACAGCTAAAAGGATTGCAGCATTTACCTTTGTCGAAAACATGAGAACTATCGGAGAACAGCTCGGAGCACGGATAAGAAGCCTTATCGACTTTTTCTATCCGCTCTTTAGTAAATACATGAAAATAACCTTTTACCGCTATGGTGTTACCGGAGCGCTTAACCTGGTGTTTGATTGGGTGATGTATTACCTGATTTATACTTACGTTTTACAACATCACCATTTGTATTTTGGTTTCTTCACCTTAAGTTCACACGTGGCTACCTTGGCGCTTAAGTTCCCGATTGTTTTAGCAACTGGCTTCTTTATGCAGAAGTACGTTACTTTTTCGGGTTCAGAATTAAGAGGTCGGGTACAATTGTTTCGCTATTTTGTAGTAGTCAGTATCAATATGGCTTTCAATATCATTGGTATTAAAGTATGTGTAGATCTATTGCATTTCTATCCTACTCCTTCTAACATGATCATCTCTATTTTGAGTATTGCCATCAGTTATTTTTCGCAAAAACACTATACGTTTAAACTTTCGAGCAATAGCAGCGTCAATAAATAGTTGCTTATTTGGTAAATTTTATATCTTTAGAAAGTTAATACAAGCGGTACGTTTGTTTTAACCGAAAAATTCATTTAAACCCCCAAGCTTATGCGTAAGTTATTTACGGTTTTATTACTTATCTGTAGTGTTCGCGGTGCTTTTGCCCAAGCTAAATGGGCCGAAGATGTAGCGCCTATCTTATATAATCGTTGTGCAAGTTGTCACCACAGCGGCGGATTGGCTCCGTTTCCATTGATTACGTATAACGAAGCCGTAGCTTATGCCGCTTCCATAGCGCACGATGTGAGTAATCGCATCATGCCACCATGGCCACCTGATCCACATTATGCACGTTTAGCGCACGAACGTTTACTTTCGAATTCCGAAATTTCGACGCTATTAAGTTGGGTAAATGGAAATACGCCGCAAGGAAATGTAAGCGCCGCTCCTACTCCACCGATGTATAATTCAAATTCGCAAATAGGCACTGCCGATTTAACGGTTACTATTCCAACCTATACCAGCACTGCTACATCAACTGATATGTATCGTTGTTTTGTGATGCCCACAAATGTAGCTGCTAATAAATTCATCACCACCATGGAAGTTATTCCGGGTAATGGCGCTATCGTGCATCATGTATTGGTGTATTATGATACGAGCTCGGTAGCTTACCAATTAGATGCTGCCGATCCGGGTCCGGGCTATACAAATTTTGGCGGTAGTGGTTCATCAACTGCACGTTTAATAGGAGCTTGGGTTCCGGGGTCTATGCCCATGTATTATCCGAGTGGTTTTGGTATGCAATTACCGGCTAATGCACATATTATTCTGCAAATACACTATCCGCAAGGCTCTAACGGACAAGCCGATAGTACAAAAGTTAACTTTAAATTGAGTACGGCAACTTTACGTCCCTTATTTATGGATGCTGTTTTAAGTCACGGCACCAACATGACCAACGGACCATTAATTATACCGGCCAATACTACTAAAACGTTTTATGAACGTTATGTCGTTCCGGTTGATGTATCGGTATTAAATGTTGCGCCGCACATGCATTTGATAGGCAGAAGTATGAAGGTTTATGCCATCAAAACCGGCAATGATACCTTAGGTTTGATTGATATTCCGGAATGGGATTTCCATTGGCAAGGTTCTTATGATTTCAGAAAGATGCTGCACTTTCCGGTAGGAACGGTGCTTGAAGCCGAAGCATTTTATGATAATACGACTGCTAATCCGGAAAATCCGAGTAACCCGCCACAATTGGTTTATGCCGGAGAAGGTACTACCGATGAAATGATGTTGAGTTTCTTTACGTACACCGCCTACTTTCCGGGCGATGAAAACATTGTAATCGACAACAGCCCTTTGGTTGATTTAACAGCCGCTACCAATCCCATACCGACTATTGATGCCGATTTCACGCTTTATCCGGTGCCTGCCATCGATCAAATACAGCTTCACTTTAATAAAGCCCTTACGGTAAATGAACTTCCGGTGCAGGTGTATACGATGCAGGGACAATTGCTTTACCAATGGCCGGTAAGCTTACAGCAATCCGATATGATTATTAATGTAAAAGGATTGAGCGCCGGAACTTACTTGTTAAAAGCAGGCCAGCAATGTAAAGTGTTCAGTAAACAATAGGTTTATTGGACGTCGCGTTCAAAAACACACCAGTAGCCACAAACAGTGCGACCTAAGAAATCGATGGTTTTAAGTGCTAAGGTATAATCGCCGCTGGCAACCGGTTTGTATTGTACCATAACCAAATGACGATCGGAGCCGGTTTCTTTGAAATTACTAACTACTATTAAACCAAAACGGTTTAAAATTGAAATGCCACTTTGGTCGATCATTTTTTCTGTTACCAATAAAATTACATATTCTTTACCGGCAGTAAGATTTATTGTTTCGTTGGTTTCCGTACCCGAAACAAAGGCTGTTTCTTTACTTTTTTTGATTTTAAACCCTTTGGCAGTAAATAATGCCGTTAAGTTGGCGTATTCTTTACCGACTTCGGTACACGATTGAGCGCCTGCATTAATCACGAATAGGCTAAATAGAACAATTAAAAAAGAACTACGTAGCATGTTAATAAATTAATAAGTTTTGTTTTGATTATTG
>JAHEYX010000209.1 GCA_023251415.1 Chitinophagales bacterium | reverse complement strand
AACGAAGCACGTGGTTATCGAGTGCATAAGAACCTGCTGCAGCTAAAATTCCGGCTTGACGCATTCCACCACCCATTACTTTACGAATACGACGAGCTTGATTAATAAACTTTTTAGAACCAATGAGCAATGAACCTACCGGACAGCCCAGTCCTTTGCTCAAGCAGATGGAAATGGAATCGAACGTTGCTCCAATAAAAGCGGTATCATAGCTGCGTTCAACTAAGGCATTAAACAATCGTGCGCCATCTAAGTGGAGTGGTAAATTTAATTCGTTGCACACTTCACGAATGGCTTGAAGTTGCTCTTGCTCCCATATTTTACCTCCGCCTTTGTTGACCGTGTTTTCAATACAAACTAAACTCGTTCGAGGAAAATGTACATTATCGGAATTGGTATTGATACGCACGTCATCGGGAGTAAATACACCATAATGACTTTGAATCAAACGAGCCTGAACGCCTGAATTGAATGCAATGCCACCACCTTCGTAACAGTAAATATGAGCTAATCGATCACAAATCAATTCATCGGCAGGTTGGGTATGTACTTTTATAGCAATTTGATTGGTTTGCGTACCGCTGCTACAAAATAAGGCGGCTTCTTTATTAAATAAGGCGGCAACTTTAGCTTCTAAGGCATTTACCGAAGGGTCATCACCAAAAACATCATCCCCTAAAGGAGCGTTAAACATGGCTTCACGCATGCCTTTTGTGGGTTGCGTAACGGTATCACTTCTTAAATCAATGATTGGTAATGACATACAATAAAAGGTTTATCTTAACTATTTACTAACGCTTTAACTACAAAAATAACAAAGCAGCGAATAATTTTGCATTTATACTATGGATTTCGATCTGTATTGGAATCTTAGTCTCATCTCATTTAAAAAAAATACCCATGAAAAAAATTATGATCAGTTTGCTGCTGTTGAGTTCGATGGCAGCTTTTGCGCAAAAAGAAATTACGGTTAAATCCAAGGTTAAATCGGTTTCGGTTTATTTACAAGGTGCCGAATTGTTTCAAACGGCCACAACAACAGTTCCCGGTGGAACCTCTATAGTTGTAATACAAGGCTTGCCGGGCTCTATTAATCCGGCAACTTTGCAAGCAGGCAGTAAAGATGTTGTAATTCAATCGGCAGAGTTTCGGGTTAACTATTTGAAGCAAGGTGTAAAATCGGCTCGCATCAAAGCCATTGAAGATTCATTGGAATTGTTACGTGTAGTTAATGTACGTTATGACAATGAACGTCAATTAGCCAATGATCAGATTGCCATTTTATTGGCGAATAAATCGGTAGGCGGCGCCAATAGCGGAGTTTCGGTTGCTGAACTAACTAAATTGATGGATTATTATGCCAGTAAAGCTGCATCACTTAAAAATACCATTTTGGAAGTTGATCTTAAAGATGCCAAAAACCAAGAGCGCATTAATAATTTATCGAACCAATTGAATGCTGAAAACAGTTTATTAAATGTACCAAGTGGGGAAGCAGTAATTCAAGTGATGGCAAACGGTTCTAAAACCACAGATTTTAATTTGTCCTATTTGGTAACCGGAGCGGGTTGGACACCCATTTATGATTTGCGTTGCGAGTCGATTAAATCGCCGGTGAAATTAAATTACAAAGCACAAGTATGGCAAAATACCGGATTAAATTGGGATAACGTTAAACTTACGATTAATACCGGCAACCCTAATGAAGGCGGCACTAATCCGGTTTTACAACCATGGTATTTATCATTTACACCAACTTATGCTTATGATAGAAATGATAATTACAGACGCAAATCAATGGCACCTGCCCCTCAAGCTGCTCCAAGCGTAAATAATACCTTATCTACAACAAGTAGTGCTGGATATGCTTGGTCAGATGGAAGCGAATCATTGAATAAATATGTTACTATTAATGAATCACAATTAAATGCTTCTTTCGATATTGAATTGGCTTATGATATACCAAGCGATGGTAAAGTGCATTTGGTTAATATGGTGGATTATGATTTGCCGGCAACGTATGAATATTATGCTGCTCCTAAATTGGATAAAGATGCGTTCTTGTTAGCACGCATTACAGATTGGGAAAAATTGAATTTATTACCTGCTAAAGCCAATATTTTCTTTGAAGGCAATTACGTTGGACAAAGTGATATCAATCCGAACAGTACTCGCGATACTTTAAGTTTACCAATGGGACGTGATAAGAAAATTATTATTAAACGTACCAAAGTAAAAGATTACAATGCCACTAAAGTTATCGGACTTACACGTAAAGAAACTTCAACTTATGAAATTGTAGTTCGCAATACCAAAAAAGAACCGGTAGTTATTAATTTGGTTGATCAATATCCGTTAACAACAGACAAGGAAATTGAAATAGAATTGTTGGATTCATCTAAAGCTTATGTTGATGCTGAAAAAGGGCAATTGCTTTGGAAGTTTACCATTAACGGTAGTGATACTAAAACCTATCGTTTAAGTTATTCCGTTAAATATCCTAAGGATAAAGTGTTGAGTAATTTGAATTAATTCTTGTAATTGACTTAATTAAAAAAGGTGCCGTGACTTCTGTTTGTTAAACTACAGTTGACACGGCACCTTTTCTTATTTAAACTTATTAAGCTATAGGACGAGTTGAGTTACCCGTTGTGCTACTATTTTATTAATGAACAAAAGTTGCGGTATGAACGCCTTTGTTACTAATTACTTTTAGCAAATAAGCACCAGCAGGATAGTTTGCTGTGTTTATGCGCACTTGAGTAGCAACTGCAGAACCACTTTCCATAAGTGCTCCGGTCATTGTATAAACGGCATATCGCAGTATTTTATCAGCAGTCTGAACTTGTAAAAAACGTTCGCTTGGGTTTGGATAAATATAAATTCCTTGATTTGAATTGGCTGCTGTGCCAGTGATGCTTAACAATGGGTTTTGACGAACAGGTGAAGTTGCATTTTCACAGTTAGCAGCAATGCGCATTAGCTCAAAAAACATTCCATTGCTGTTGGTAATTAATGGTTGTGTTACAATTAAACCGGAGTTAAGTGAAACCCCAACCAGTTGTGCTCCGTTATTATAATAAAATACAGCAATGTTTGGGTCAATAGTAGAACCTGCATTTAAGGTATATCCACCTTGTGCGATTGAATAAGGCGAAATAATTGTTAACTGACCGGTACTTGGATTGATGCGCGCTAAACGAATAGAAGTAGAATCCAATACTTGAATACTATCCATCAATACGGAATCATAAGTTGTTGTAAAATAATTATCGCGCACTAAACCATAGATAGCAGTGTCGGTACAACTGTAGCTAAAGTTGTCAAACACTTGATTCGTACGTGTATGTTGAATCGGCGCTTTGCTGTAAATTAATCCGGTATACATATCAATACCAAGTAAGGTATCGCCAACTGAATAATAAAATACCTTTTGATATGGATCAATTGCACTTCCGGCTAAGGCATAACCTTGCCCTAATGAGCTCGGTGAAATTTGTGTAATAACTCCTGTTTGCGTGTTAATTGTAGCCAAATAAACTTCACCGCTATACGTATTGGTTGCACTGTTGTATACATTGCGACGCGCCAAACCGTACAAGCTTGAATCCGAATTATTAAATCGAAAATTGTCAAAATAACTAGCACCTAATGGATTACTTAAAGGAGTGTCTACGAGCACAGCACCGGTGGTTAAATCAATTGTTTTAATAGTGGTTGCTCCCATAAAATAATAACGATTGGCATAGGGGTTTAAAGCAGCTCCGGTAAGGTTAACCATCGGAGAAAGGGATGAGCTGCTGATATTGGTTACTATACCACTGTTGGGATCAATTTTAGCTAAATAAATTTCATTAGTTGGGTTGTTCTTTCGCGCTAAGCCATAAAAATCGACTTGAGCAAATGCGAAGTGTGTGAGCAATAGAAAGCTGATGAATAATACGTTTTTCATGGGTAATAAAGTTTTGGTTAATGTGATAACTTCATTAGAATGATTTTGTTTACAAACAGTTGCCTAATGTATTATGTGTTTAAGTAATATTATTTTGATCGGGTGAATAGGTTAAACAAAGCGCAATTAGAAGATATGTACAAGCGGCTGAATTAGTAAGAATCATACTACTTCTTATAGGAATTGTATAACATCGCTGCTAGCGATAGGCGTCACCTTTGTGTGCTTAATTTTTCTAACGATTTAAAATAACCCTATATGAAATTTAAAATTGCACTTCTTTTTTTCGCTTTACTAACTGTAGCTTATACCAATAAATTAGTGGCACAAGCTCCAAATTTAGGTAATAGTGCCGGCTTTACTTTATTTACTGCTACCGGCGCATTTAACAATGTAGGACCAACTACTGTTATAGGAGATGTAGGAACCAATGCAGGTATTTTCAGTGCATTTCCCCCAGGAACATTAACCGGAGTCATACATGTTGCTGACCCACAATCTGCTTTGGCTGCTACTGATGTAGATGCCGCCTACTTATTTATGAATGGTGTTTCATGTGGTACAGTATTAGTTTCGCCAATGGGCAGTGGTCAAATTCTAACACCCGGAAATTATTGTACCGGAGGAGCAACCATTCTTAATGGTAATTTGATATTAGATGCCTTAGGAAATCCCAATGCTATTTTCATCATTAAAACTGGCGGAGCGCTTACCACAGCCGCTTCATCAAGTATAACGTTAATTAATGCTGCTGCTTTATGCAATGTGTATTGGCAAATCAATGGGCAACTTATCATTAGTAATACCGCAGTGTTTTCAGGAACAGCATTAGTAAATGGAGCAATTAGTATGCAAACCGGAGCTTCTTTACAAGGGCGTGCATTATCGAGAGCCGGAGCTATTAATATCGACAATAGCCAAATCATTATTTCTACCATCCCTGTTCCAGCCACTACTGCAAGTGGTAACGATACGGTTTGTCAAACCGGTGTGATTTATACTGTACAGGCTATTTCCAATGCAAGTTCTTATAATTGGACCCTTCCAGCCGGAGCAACCATTACGAACGGAGCTAATTCGAACAGCATTATCGTTTCATTTGGTGCATTGGCTGTCAGTGGCAATATAACTGTTGAAGGAAGTAATAATTGTGGAGTTGGAACAGTTTCACCGCCATTTTTAGTTACCGTTAATCCAACACCGGGTGCTGCCGGTTTAATTACAGGCAATGCCATCGTTTGTCAAGCTTCATCAGGTGCTATTTATACCGTACCGCTTATAACAAATGCCACAACCTATACCTGGACTTTACCGGTTGGAGCAACGATTACGGCCGGCGCTAATACAAATACCATTACGGTTTCGTATTCTGCATCAGCTAGTAGTGGTGTAATAACCGTTCAGGGTAGTAATGTCTGTGGTACAGGAGCAATTTCTGCTGATTTTGTAGTTACTGTAAATCCTTTGCCAAGTGCAGCCGGACTAGTTAGTGGTAATGCTACTATTTGTCAAAACGGTACCGGAATTTATAGCGTACCAAGCATACCCAATGCAACAGGATATGTATGGTCCTTACCAACCGGTGCGAGCATTACAGCCGGAGCCAATACCAATAGTATTACTGTTTCTTTTAGCAATTCAGCACAGAGTGGTGTGATTTCGGTTTTTGGAACCAATGCTTGCGGCAATGGTATAAGTTCACCAAACTTTTCCATCACCGTTGATCCCTTGCCACTTGCAGCCGGACTTGTAGTTGGAAACGCTACAGCATGTCAAGGAAGTACAGGCGCTACTATTACGGTTCCTGCTATTGCCAATGCCACTAGTTATATTTGGACTTTGCCGGTTGATGCAACAATTA
>JAHEYX010000208.1 GCA_023251415.1 Chitinophagales bacterium | reverse complement strand
AAGCTACTTTATCGAATGATGCCAATCTTTCTGCATTGACAATTAGCAGTGGTACATTAAGTCCAACTTTTGCTAGTGCTACTACTTCATATTCAGCGACAGTAACAAATGGTACAAGCACAGTTACCGTGACACCTACTCGTAACCAAGCGAATGCGACTATTCAAGCGCGCGTTAATGGAGGCAGTTACAGTAGTGTTACCAGCGGTAGCCCTTCCGGTTCACTAAGTTTAAATGTTGGTAGCAACACAATCGATATTTTAGTAACTGCACAAGATGGTACCACTACTAAAACATATAGCATTAATATATGTCGTTCAGTTACGCCTGCAGTAAGTATTGGAGCATCAGCAACAACTATTTGTACAGGCACCACCGTAACCTTTACTGCAACACCAACTAATGGAGGCAGCACACCCACCTATGATTTCAACGTAAATGGTTCTTCCATACAAAATTCCAATTCAACTACTTTTAGTACTTCAGCATTAACAAATAATGATGTTGTAACCTGCATTATGACAGCCAATAATGCTTGTCAAACTTCACCTACTGCAAATAGTAATAGTATTACCGAAACAGTTTATGCCACTCCAACAATCAGTGGTTTAGTTCCTTCATCAGGCTACATTGGTTCTTCTGTGACCATTACCGGAACCGGTTTTAAAGATGTATTGAATAATAATCTTGTTTCTTCCATAACATTAAATGGTACAACTGTTAGTAGTTACACTGTAAATTCTGCTACAAGCATCACTGCTGTGGTACCTAACGGAGCCACAACAGGTACCTTTGTTGTGAATATCGCAACCTGCAATGCAACATCCAGTTCATTTACAGTAAGTGGATTTGTTTCTGTACAAAGTGGTGACTGGAGCACTAGTGCTACTTGGTTAGGAGGAAATGTTCCAACAGGAGGTGATGTAACTATTGCTTTAGGACATACCATTAATTATACTTCTGCTTCTGCTGCAACTTTATCTCTTAATTCCTTACAAATTAATGGTACATTCAACAATACGTTTGCGACAGCATTTACAATCAGTGGTAGTACAACAGTTGGAAGCACCGGAACATATGAACACCATTTAAATGGAGGAGCTATTCCAACATCTACATGGGCTAGCGGTTCTACATTATTAATAGATGGTGTTACAAATTCATTACCGTCAGGTTTTAATCAAACATTCTATCATGTTACATTTAACAATACCTCACAATCAAGTAACCTATTACTTGGTGGAGCCTTAACAACTATCCACGGTAATTTATCCATTAATTCGACGTCAAGTAGTGAATTGATTTTTACTACTAACTCCAGCAGCACATTAATTATTAATGGCGATTTTAACATTACCAGCGGTACAATTAATTTAACAAATGGAACCGGTATTGAAACAATTGAATTATACGGAAATTTCAATCAATCCGGTGGTATCCTGAAAAAATCCGGTGGTGCTTCTTCAACATTTGATTTATTAAACACCAGTACAACACAGACTATTAGTCAAACAGGCGGAAGCTTCAATTCTAGTTTTGCATTTAGGATTGGTAATGGCGCCGCAACTACTTCAGCTCAACTTATTAGTAATTTAGATATTGGTATTAATAGTTTTAGTGTTCGCAGTAATTCATCACTAGATTTCCTAAATTACAACATCACTGGAACAGGTGTATTTAATGCATTAGGATCTGCAACTTTAATAACAGGTAACACAACAAATTCACTCATTGGCGGAGCAATTGGAAGTTCACTTACTACTTCAATTTCAACAACCATTAATATTGTTGCCAATGGAACTACTGGGCAAGTTATAGGATCATTCAATGCAAGCAATAGCTGTAACAACCTAACGTTAAGCAACAGCAATGGTTTAACCAGCTCCGTTAATCTTACTATTGGAACGTTGACCATCAATTCAGGTACATTAACCGCTAACGGTAAAATTATTGCCAATTCAATTGTTCTAAACGGCGGTACTATAATTGGTAATGATACTGTTCGAACAACAACTTTAACATTAAATGGTGGTATAATTCAAATGAACAGCAAAGAAGTTTATGTTACTTCTACAGCAACAAATGCTATTAGTGGCTATTCAAGTTTGCATACTGTAGCATCCTCTAATTATATTATCGGCAGCCTTCGTAGAAATGTGGCTACCGGAGCATACGATTACCCTGTAGGTACTTCAGGAAATTATGAAGTAGCTCGAATTAATATTAATAGTAATTCTAATGTAAACAATATTTTAGTTAATTTTAATACATTTGGAGGAGCTAATTTAAGTCTTGCTGGTAATGTTCCCAATTTTGCTGTAACGCCGTCTAATGCCAATAATGCAACAGCACTAAATGGAATATTAGACTATGGTTATTTTGAAGTAACTCCTTATGATAATTCATTAAGTTTAGTCACAACACCGGCTATCAACTATGATGCAACCATGACATTTAATGGTCATACAAATGGTACAAGCGGGGCTGCTCCTTATTGCTTAATTAAAGCACCTCATACAACAAATTCTACCTTGACATGGGGCCTTGGCGGAGGTTCGTTTATCAATGCAACACAGCAATTTACTACCGGAAGTGCAACAGCTACTATTACCGGCAAATTAAGCAACCTAACATCATTCTCCGTGTTTGGTATGGGATTCAATAGTGGTGGCGACGTACTGCCATTGCAAGTTATTGCTTTCAATGTTAAAAAGAAAAACGCAGATGCAGTAATCAATTGGACAATTGTTGATGAAAAAGAACTTCATCATTATGAATTAGAACGTAGTACTTCTATAGTTACAAACTTCGAAACTATTAATTCTTTAACTCCGCAAAACAACAAAGGATTTAACAATTATTCTTTGACAGATGTAAATGTGAATGAACTAAATGAACCAATACTATATTATCGTATAAAAATGATAATGAATGATGGTACGATTAGTTATTCTTCCATTCAATCAATTCAATTTGATCAGGTAAACGGAATTTCAACTATTCAGTTCTATCCTATCCCAGTTGTTGGAGAATTATACACTAAATTTAATTCCTGCTGTGATGAGAAAATTCAACTCGTTTGTTATAATGCGCAAGGTAAAATAATAAACAAACTCCAAATTAATGCAATTAAAGGTGCTAATGATATTGAAATTTCAGAATTGAGCGCCTCTTTGCAAGCAGGAATTTACGTTGTTACAATTTTAAATGCTACTGGTAAAGAAATTCAACGAGTAAAAATTATTAAACAATAAATACATAAATTTTATAAATTTATCAATCCGTAAAAAGAATTCAAACTTATAAATTCGTAGTTGCATTTTGAAGTAGCTCGAAAATATTTTGAAGAAGAATAGGAAAGGGACTTCAGCTCTTAACAGGCTAAAGTCCCTTTTCTTTTGTGTTATGGAATTATTAAAACAGTATTGGTAAGTTAAATTTATTACTACGAATACACTGTAATTCTTGTAAATAAAATTAAGATCTAACTCTTTAATAATAAAAAGACCAACTACACTTTACATAGAATTGAGAAGTAATTTACAAAAAGCATTTCATTTCTCCTGTTAACATAAAACTGTACTACCTTATAGTTAACAATATTAATTATTGTGTCAATTGAAAGCTCAATTAAAATAAAAAGCACAAAACTTTTTTTAGCGGGCAATATTAAATTTTTGCGCAACCGTAAAAACAGGAGTCAAGAAGAGCTGGCTGCCGAGTTGGGAATGAGTCGTGTGAAATTGAACAGCTATGAAAATGGCATTCGAAGCAATTTGCCACCGGAAGATTTAATTAAAGTGGCCGAATATTTTAGTATCAGTGTGGATGCGTTGCTAAAGCATGATTTAAGTAAGATGAGTGCTTTAAAACTAAAAGAACTGCAAGCCGGCAATGATGTTTATGTTAGCGGAGCACAATTGCGTGTTTTGGCAACAACGGTAGATAAGCACAATCGCGAAAACATTGAAGTGGTAAGTTTAAAAGCCAAAGCCGGTTATCAGTTGGGCTTTTTCGATCCCGAATACATTGAAACCTTGCCCCGTTTTCAGATGCCTGTTTTAACAACCGAGTATCGCAAATACCGTATGTTTCAAATTGATGGCGACAGTATGTTGCCGATTCCGGATAAATCGTATGTATTAGCCGAGTATGTGGAGAATTGGTATGAAATAAAAGATGAGTTGGCTTATGTTATTTTGACGAAGAATGATGGTATTGTATTTAAGTTGGCCTTTAATGAAATAAAAGCCAAACAGCGATTAATGCTTCGTTCTTTAAACCCTATTTATCAAGATTATTCGGTAAAAATTGGTGAAGTACAAGAAATCTGGAAGTTTGTAAGTTACATCAGCACCCAATTACCGGAAGGTGGATTAACCCGCGAACGAATAGCACATATCTTACAAGAAGTACAATCGGTAGTAGTACAATTAAAAAATAATTAAAGAGAAAATCAGTTTGGTTCTGGTTTTGGTTTCAGTATAAGCCTTCTTCACGTGTTGGTTGCGTGTAAGAAGGCTTTCTGTTTTAGAGGATAAACAGCGAAGTACTATTTGTAACAGAAAGTGGACAGTAAGCAGACCAATTAAATATCGAATTAGTTGCTTTAGCGAAGCTAGTAAATGCAAAACTTAAGAATAAAAAATCAAGGTATTGCATAAGCAGGTAAACGAAAATTAATTCATTCATTAGCAAATAGTTAAAATAAAATTGAAATACGATTAACATATTATAGTAATTAATCGTCAAATAGAATTTAAAACAATTCTTTCTTTTTAAGCTAAATTCTTTTCATATTTGAGTCCATTAAAACATATTTTTAACACTCCCTTGTTAATAAAGCAAAATTTGTAACATTAAAAAAAGACAACACCAAACTTTATCACCAAAGCACACTACTAATATGACAACCACGCCCCCTAAAACCCAACCTCTATTTTGGACAACGAAATTACCAAAACTGTCGAACTCCAAAGACATGCCATCACTTGCTGAACATAAGCAAGCTTGTATAACAATCCTAGGAAATTCAGAGTTATGCTTCTAGGATAACTATCTCGGCACTAAATCAACCCTATTCGATTATTGTTAAGTACAATAGTTAAGCTGCATTTATTTAAATAAAATAAATCCAGTAAGCTATCATTTTGGCGCAACAATAAATAAAACAAATTGCTGTAGTAAGGCAAGCTACTACATGTTTTACTACTATTGAGTAGGTAATTATTTCTAAAAAATAAATTACACTTAATACAATTAAAAAAATGAGAAAAATTTTAATTCATTCTATTATACTGCTAGTAATAGTAGTAGGTAAGGTAAACGCTCAATGCTACTCTTCAATTAGTTATGGTAGCTACTTCACAATGGCTATTAAAAGTAACGGTACGTTGTGGGCATGGGGACAAAACAATGCAGGACAACTTGGACTTGGTGACAATACAGACCGTTCTGCTCCGACACAAGTTGGTTCGGCAACAAATTGGGTTTCCGTTGCGGCGGGTAATAATTTCACCATTGCATTGAAAAGTGATGGTACGTTATGGGCTACCGGAGGAAATTTCTATGGTAGTTTAGGTATCGGTACAAACGGTAGCGGTACTAATGTCAATACCTTTACTCAAGTTGGCTCCGCAACAAACTGGGCTGCAATTGCTGCAGGAAATGCCCATTCATTAGCTGTAAAAACCAATGGCACACTATGGGCTTGGGGGCAAAACAGTTCATATGGACAACTCGGACTTGGTAATTTCACAGATTACAATTCACCGAATCAAGTTGGAACAGCTACTAATTGGAGTAAGGTTGCAGCAGGTGTTGGACATTCGATAGCAATTAAAACAGATGGTACGTTATGGTCATGGGG
>JAHEYX010000207.1 GCA_023251415.1 Chitinophagales bacterium | reverse complement strand
TTGGATAGCCTTTGCCAATCAATTTTGTGAAAAACAATTGGGTTTAAGTCGTCAACAGTTTACCACTCAAATTGAACACTACGATAATTTAGCCGCTTTATTGGATGCTTGTAAGCGTATTGACACCTTATTAATGGATGCATGCAGAGATATTTGGCAATACATTTCTATGGATTATTTCAAACAAACGGTGAAGAAAGATGAAGTTGGAAGTAGCGCCATGCCACATAAAGTTAATCCTATTGATTTTGAAAATGCTGAAGGCAATTTTGGAATCGCCAATGCTATATTTGAGCATTTAGCCACTAAACTACCCATCTCTCGTTTACAGCGCGACTTAACCGATTCTACTGTATTACGCAATATAGGAGTACCTTTTGCGCACGTATTGATAAGTCTAAACGCTATGGAAAGAGGCTTAAGTAAAATTGTGTTGAATGAAGCAAAAGTAGCGCAAGATTTAACCGATAATTGGATGGTGGTAGCTGAAGCAATTCAAACCATATTGCGTCGTGAAAATTATCCGAATCCGTATGAAGCCTTAAAGGCATTGACACGCGGAGCTGCTCGAATGGATGAAAGCATTATGCATCATTTTATTGATGAACTGGCTATTGATGCTGCCCTTAAAGCAGAATTAAAAGCCATTACACCGGCAACTTATACCGGCATTATACCTGCTATCAAATGAAAGCCGATTTAAAAGAAGGGGAGGATTACTATTTTAACGAAAAAGGTTTAATGGTATTTACCGAAAAACATTTGTTAAAAAGAGGCTACTGCTGTGATTCGGGATGCAAGCATTGTCCGTATAAAAAAAAGAAGCCGGTCAAAAAATTGTGGGATGATTCCGGCACAACAACTTGATGCGCTGCTAGTGCTGCCCTTAATAGTGTACTATTAACATTAACGGGTTATTGCCTTCGGATATAAATCAATCACAAATGTGAAACTGCATTTACAATTACAGCGTATTCGCTTATCTTTCACTTTTTATTTTCCAACAGTTTTTCGGATATGTCAGCAAGTAATGGTATGAGAATTTACCGCCCGTTCTGGCTCGTTTTAGTGGTGTTCGTCTATTGTATAACGGCAAGTTTTTTACCTAGCTCCTTTGTATTATTTGGTCATCAATTTAAACCGGTTGATTTTTTTAGCGATTTTAAAAAAACGAAAAAGAAAACTCCTCGCAAAAAAGTTCACCTACAACACAAGGGCAAAACTGCTGCTGACTCTTTGCATTATACCGGAATTGCATTCGAAAATTTTAATGAAACGGAAACGCCCCTCTTTCAACAGTTCTGTGATAAGTTAAAGCTCGACAAAAAGCCAACGCAGAAAGTGCACATCGCTTGGTTTGGCGACTCCATGGTGGAAGGTGATATTTTACTGCAAGATTTACGTACTAAATTGCAAGATCAATTTGGTGGTGATGGAATAGGCTTTGTTCCAATTACTTCTGTTACCGGAAATTTCAGACAAACCATTTACACGCTTAATTCAGGCAATTGGCAAACGGTCAGTATTTTAAAGCAACAAGAATGTAAGTTGCCTTTAGGAATTGGCGGGGAAGCATTTATTCCGCAAGATGGTTCATGGGTAAGTTTCAGTGCTGTTAATCGACCGCATTTGAACTTCTTTACCGAAGTACAATTATTTGTTTTAACCAATAACCAACCATTAACCTTAACGGTATTAATTGATGATAAAAGCGAACAAACAATTGCTGTAGCGGCTTCATCCAGTTTACAAGTAATTCCTATTGGAAGTACGACGGCTTTCCATAAAATTAAAGTAACGTTTACCGGTTCTACAACAGCATACGTGTATGGTTTAAATTTTGAAAATGGCAATGGAGTTTATCTCGATAATTTTGGCTTACGTGGCTCAAGCGGAGTAGCCATGGGCAGTTTAAGACCTGATTCCTTGCTTTATCAATGGGCTAACAAACACCCTTACGATTTATTGATTTTGGAATATGGGTTAAATGTAGTTACGCCTGAAACTAAAAGTTTTGAATGGTATGAAACTTCATTTCCAAGAGCAATTCAACGCATGAAACAGGTTTATTCAAAAGCGGCGGTATTGGAATTATCCATTGGTGATCGTTCGATACGCAAAGATGGGGTTTATGCTACGCTGGAACAAGTATTGCCATTTATTGAAATACAACGAAACATTGCACAAAAAGAACACTTGGTGTTTTGGAACATGTATGAGGTAATGGGTGGTGATAGCAGTATGATTCATTGGGTCAATCAAAAACCGGCATTAGCCAATAAGGACTATACACATATCAATTCCAATGGCGGCGCCGTAATGGGAGAAAAGCTCTTTGATGCGCTATTATTTGAAGTACGTAAACAAAAACTGCATCTGTAAACAAACAATTATCATGAAAAAAAGATGCGCGTTACTCTTGTTTTTTGTACTTGCAATGCTTGCTGCAAAGCCGCTGGCCGCACAAGATTCACTCCGTCAATCTGCAGTTATTATGGTTCCGGAATTGCCGTATACTTTTATCAATAAGCAAGCGAATTTTATAGAAAACGACACTGTGCTGCGCAATTTTTATAAGAAATTAGATGAACTGCGATCCGGAAAACGCAAGCGATTAGTGATTTTGCATATTGGTGATTCTCACATTCAAGCCGATAATTTTACCGGTTCGATGCGTAGGCAATTTCAGCAACAATTTGGTAATGGTGGACGTGGTTTGTATTTCCCTTATCGTACAGCTAAAACCAATGGTCCTTTTGATATAAAAGATGTAAACAGTTGTGCCTGTGAATGGAAAAGTAAACGTTGTGTATTTCCCGGAATACCAATACCGATAGGTATTTCAGGTATAACCTTGCAAACCTCACAAGCTGCGCAAATTGATTTTTACCTTTCTCAGAAAGATCAAACCAATCGATTTAATCGCATAACTATTTTTAGTGATAAGTCAGCTGCATACACTATACAACCGGAAGTTTATGATGTAACGAATGCCCAATATGTTTGTCCGTTTCAACTGCAGTCGGGTCGCAATCCTTTTGCTTCAACCTACACAATCAATTTTCCAATTGACACCTTTCGTTTAAACATCTCTAAAACAGATTCAAGCAGCGAAGAAGCATTTAACTTGTACGGTTTGTATTTGCAAGATACCAAAGCTCATGGCGTTGAATACAATATGATTGGGGTTAACGGTGCACAATTCACACATTATAATCAGGCAGAATATTTCTTTACACAATTAGAAGCGTTAAAACCCGATTTGGTGATTGTCTCTTTAGGAACGAATGAAGCTATCGGACTTCATTTTGATGAAACTGCTTTACGTGAAGATGCCGCAAGTTTTATTGCGCATTTACAAGCAACTTTTCCTACCACAAGTATTTTGCTTACAGCGCCTCCGGATAGTTATTTGATGCGCAAATACAAAAATGCCAATACCGCAAAAGTAGCTGCAGTGGAATGGCAATTGTGTCAAGAACAACATTGTGCTTTTTGGAATTTTTATAAAGTAATGGGCGGATACGGCAGTGCACTGAAATGGAAAAGACTGGGTTATGGTAATGCCGATTTGGTGCATTTATTATCCAAAGGATACGAAGTACAAGGTCAGTTGCTTTATCGCGCTTTAATGGAAAGTTATTTGAATTATCAATCGCATTAAGTTTCATGTTTGAACTAGTTAGAAATTATTTAACCTATTTACCAAAAGAACCATTGCTGTTTAATACCGCATTGTTTCTGTATTACTTCCTGGTATTAATCTTTTTTTATCAATTCGTGTACCTGCGTAAACAAAGCAGGGTGCTTTATTTAACGCTGTTTTCCATTTTCTTTTATTACAAATCTGGCGGTTTGTTTTTTATGTTATTGTTGATTTCTACTGTAGTAGATTTTAACTTGGCCCAATGGATTTACACGGCAAAGACCAAGCGCATTAAAACATTTTTATTGATTGTTAGTTTGGTAATTAATTTGGGTTTGTTGGCATATTTTAAGTACACTAATTTTTTCATTTCCATATTGAATGACGCTGCCAATGCGCATTTCAGTTTGTATAAAATTATATTACCGGTTGGTATTTCGTTCTATACCTTTCAAGTTTTAAGTTATACGATTGATGTTTATCGCAACCAATTAAAGCCGGCGGAAAGTATTTTAGATTTCGGATTTTACATCACGTTCTTTCCGCATTTAGTGGCAGGACCTATTGTTCGTGCGAAGGATTTTTTACCGCAAATTGGTTTGGATATTCAATTGTCGAAACGTGATATTGCTCAAGCCGTTTTTTTAATCATGACCGGTTTATTTAAGAAGGCTGTAATCAGTGATTTTATTTCTGTCAATTTTGTCGATCGCATTTTTGATAATCCGCTATTATACAGTGGCACTGAAAACTTGTTGGGGGTGTACGGTTATGCTATTCAAATTTATTGCGACTTCAGCGGATACAGCGATATGGCTATCGGCATTGCATTGTTATTGGGTTATCGTTTGGGAATAAATTTCGATATGCCCTATCAAAGCAGCACTATTACAGCGTTTTGGCGTCGTTGGCATATTTCATTAAGCAGTTGGTTGCGCGATTATTTATACATTCCATTGGGAGGCAATCGTAAAGGCAAATGGAGGCAGTATATAAATTTAGCTATTACCATGTTGTTAGGCGGATTATGGCACGGTGCATCTTGGAATTTTATTCTCTGGGGTGCATTGCACGGCGGGGCATTAGCGCTCGATAAGTTGAAAAACGATTTTTTTAAAATACCTGATGCTAAATGGATTCGAATTGCAGGCGTGTTTATTACCTTTCACTTTGTAGCCTTTTGTTGGATATTCTTCCGCTCCCCCGATTTTAAAACTGCACTAGCCGTTATCACGCAAATCGGTTCAGGAATTCAATTCGAACTAATTAAAGCATTTGCCTTAGCTTATCCGCTGGTTGCTGTATTAATCGCTTTTGGGTTCATAAGTCATTTGTATCCAAAATGGTTAGAAGAGATGACCATTAACCGTATTGCAAAAACAAATCTAGCCGTTCAAGCTTTTTTAATTTTTATTGTAATTTGGATGGTGATTCAAGTAAAAGGAAGCGATATCCTTCCCTTTATTTATTTTCAGTTCTAAATCAATTCGAGTAATTTTTCTTCCAACCAGGCTTTATCCACTATTTCAGTTTGTTGTTGCAAGTTGCTTAAAATACGTTTCGCATTTTTTGCAGGAGTTGCTTTGCAAATTAATTGTAAGTAGTGTATAAAATTAACGTAGGTAACCCGGTGTTCGTTTGATAATAATTTTTTTTGACGAATTAGTTTTTTAAAACTAATCAATAAATCGCCAAGGGTGTCGAATTCATCCAATTCATACAAACTTTTTGCTTGAGTGAGTTTTGCTCCTAATTGATAAAATGGATCACTGTATTCAATTTGCTGCAATTGTTGCAAGCAGCGACTGTATTCTTTGCGCATGAAAAACACTTTAGCCAAATTGTAAGTAATGGCATTGGCTTGTTCGTGCAATGGCAATAAGCGTCCGTACTCTTTTATAAACTTCTCGGTCCATTTAAGTTCTTTTACATGCAAGGCTGCCGTTACGATGTTTTTAAAATCCCAAGGACTAATATAATCAGGAGCGGCAATTAATTGTTGTTTTAAGGTGTATTGATAAATCGAAAACAATTCGTGGTTGTAAGGTGTAAATCCTTTATTCACTTGGCGTATGCAATGATTTATTAAATACAAATAAGCTTCTTTTTTAACCGCTTGGTCTTGCAAGTTTTTTTGGACCAATAGGTGTTTTACTTTTTCATAATGGCTGTCTTCATTGGTATACAACAGCATTTTAAGAATCACACTATACAAGTGCAGAATGGGATTGGCCGTAA
>JAHEYX010000206.1 GCA_023251415.1 Chitinophagales bacterium | reverse complement strand
GAGCAAGGCAATCACTTCAGCCGCTTGATTGGTATGCAGTTCCTCCAAAAGCAGCTTTGTTAATGGTTCGGGTAGTTGATTACGTAAATAATCTTTTACAACTTGTTTACCTAACCAAGCCCCACTGCCTTCATCACCCAACAAATAACCTAAAGCCGGCACCTGTACAGCAATGGTTTTCCCATCAAAATAACCGGAGTTCATACCGGTTCCCAAAATGGCAATAAAGCCCGATTGTTGGCCTAAAGCCGCATGAGCAGCACCTATTAAGTCGGAACTAACCTGTATTTCGGCATTTACTGCCACTCCTTTTACTGCCTCCTGCATCAATTGTGAACGCATACCCGGTGTGCATCCTGCTCCATAGAAATATACTTTAGTAATGTGCTTAACAGCAAGGGTAGCCAGTTGGGTTGAAATGCTAGAAGTTAATGCTGCACAATCTTGATAAAATGGATTTAAGCCCGGACCGCTGAAATTGCTTATTTCACCTGCATTTATCAAGGCCCAATCGGTTTTGGTGGATCCACTGTCGGCTATTACAATCATGGGTATAAAGTTCGGTCGAAAATACAGTTTTCAACAGTACAAAAAATAATTTTTTAAATTGCCTAAAATATTTTGTGGTTTGTCTACTTTTAACCCCGCAAAGCATCTTTTTTAATATTCAAACAGGCAACCAAGGATGACCAATCGTTACGCTGACCTTATTCACCAGACATTTGATTTTCCACAAGAAGGATTTAAGGTAAAAGAAAACAAACTCTATTTTCACGATATCGATATTTCGGATATCATAAAAAAATACGGCACCCCTTTAAAATTAACTTATTTGCCGCGTATTAGCGAACAGATTCAAAAAGCAAAAAAGTTATTTGCCAAAGCCTTTAAACAACACAATTATACGGCTGAATACAATTATTGCTATTGCACAAAAAGCAGTCACTTTAACTTTGTGTTAGAAGAGGCCTTAAAAAATGAAATTCACTTAGAAACTTCCTTTGCGTATGATTTAGAGATTATTAATCGTTTGTACAAAAAGCGCAAAATCACGAAGAATACTAAAATCATTTCAAACGGTTATAAGACCAAAGCCTATACCCGCAAGTTGAGTCAAATGATAAACGACGGGTTTAATGTTACGCCGATTATCGATAACAAAGAGGAAATTAAAGATTACGAACGTTTAGTAAAACAAAATTGTAATGTCGGAATACGTATTGCTGCAGAAGAAGAGCCGCAATTTCAGTTTTATACTTCGCGATTGGGCATACGTTCGCGCGATATCATGAATTTTTACTTGGATAAGATTAAAGACAATCCAAAGTTTAATTTGAAGATGTTGCACTTTTTTATCAATACTGGAATTAAGGATGATGCCTATTATTGGAGTGAGTTGAACAAAGCCTTAAACGTGTATTGCGAGTTGCGTAAAGAATGTGAAACCTTAGATTCGATAAATATTGGCGGCGGTTTTCCGATTCGTAATTCGTTGACCTTTAATTACGATTACGAATACATGATTAATGAAATCGTGTTACAAATTAAGAATGCATGCAAACGTGCTAAAGTACCTGTACCGCACATCTATACCGAGTTTGGCAGCTTTACGGTAGGTGAAAGCGGCGCTGCGATTTATAAAGTACTCGGACAAAAATGGCAAAACGATAACGAGTTGTGGTACATGATTGATTCTTCATTTATTACTACATTGCCGGATACTTGGGGCATCGGACAAAAATTTATCATGCTGCCAATTAACAAATGGGATCACGAATACCATCGTGTTAACTTAGGTGGATTAACGTGCGATAGCCATGATTACTATAATAGTGAAGTAAATATTGCGCAAATTTATTTACCGAAAATTTATAAAGACGAGCCATTGTACTTGGGATTCTTCCATACCGGAGCATACCAAGAAAGTTTGAGCGGATATGGCGGTATTAAGCATTGTTTAATTCCGGCACCAAAGCATGTGCTCATTGATTGTGATGAGGAAGGTAAAATAACAACCAAATTGTTCCGTAAAGAACAAACCTCCTTATCAATGATGAAAATATTAGGGTATTAACTGCTTGTTAATCAAGTTACTGAAGCGATTGCTTTTCAAATGGAAGGCAGTCGCTTTTTTTTATGAAAAAATTCAAAATAATGTTTAGTTTTGGTAATACATTTTTAATCACTAAACAAACCTTACATGAAAAAAATCTCCCTCCTTTTATTGGCGATGGTTGCAGTTTCATTATCTGCTTCAGCCCAATACTGGATGCTTCCGAGCATCAATGCCGGTCAAAATCCGGGTAATTTGAACAATTATTTAGAAGAGCCTAGCACTGCTGCTGCTCCTTGGACTACTTTGTTAAGTACTTCTGCAACACCTGCATGGTCAACCACTCAGACTATTCCTTTTACCTTTACGTTTAATGGTAACGTGGAAACTTCTTACAAAGTTTCTTCTACCGGTGTTTTAACTTTTGATGTTGCCACAGCTTTGGCAGCACCTTCAGCAACTAATGCTGCATTACCTGATGCTAACATACCTGATAAATCAATTTGTGTATGGGGAATTAATGCTTCCGGAGCAAATGATAAAGTAATTACGACAGTTTTAGGTACAGCTCCTAATCGTCAATTATGGATTTCTTACAACTCTTGTACAAATGTTGCCAGTGCAACAAGTTTTTGTTATTGGTCGATTGTTTTGGAAGAAACAACCAATAAAATCCATATCGTTGATCAAAGAACCAGTTCAGGAAGTGGAGCAATTACAATTGCCATTTCAGCCGGTTTGCAATTTACGTCAAGCAATGCCATGGCAATCCCGGGTTCACCTGCTTTAAATTCAACAACGAGTGCAACTGCAGGCGGTAACGATACTCCTTCTGATAATTCATATTATACCTATACTCCGGGTGTTCAACCTGCTGATGATGTTGCCCTTATGGATGTAACGCCTCATGATGGAGCTCCAACTTCTTTTGTTGTTGCACCGGGTAACGTGCCATTAAGTTTTAAAGTTAAAAATTTAGGTTCAAGCACAATCACCGGTTTAACATTAACTTATAATGATGGTAGTGGTCCGGTTAATGATGTAAAATCAGGTTTGTCGATTATTAGTGGTGCAACTCAAACGCTTACGGTAGCTACCCCTGTGGCAGTTGCAACTGCTATTCATAAAAGCATCGCTTGTTCAGTTACTTTAACGAATGATGCGGATTTAACTAATAATACCTTCGCTACAGGTGTTACGGGTGCTGCCTTCCAACCGGTGCATCACGTAGTATTTGAAGAAGCAACAGGTACTTGGTGTGGCTGGTGCGTAAGAGGTATGGTGTACATGGATTCTATGCGCAAAGTTCACCCTGATGCTGTACGTATCGCGGTTCATAATAATGATCCAATGACTGTAAGTGTTTATGATAACGGTATTGGTAATTTCATTAGCGGTTACCCTTCAGTAGTTATTGATCGTAAAGAAACAGATGATCCTTCTAACATGTTTGGTCAATATACTAAACACAATCCTGATTTTGGTTTTGCTGATATTGCAATAACTAATACGTTAACCGGTTCTTCTTTATCTTCAAAAGTTGATTGTCATTTTGCTGTTGATTTAACCGGTTCATACCGTTTAGCAATGGTAATTACTGAAGATGATGTTCACGGCACAACTACAGCTTGGGATCAACATAATTACTATAGTTCTCAAACCAATAACTTACCATTATCGGGTTACGGACATAATTTCCAACAAGAGCCTGATCCGGTTCCTGCTGCAAATATTATGTATGATGATGTTGCTGTGGCAATTGACAATTCATTCACCGGCCGCAGTGGTACTATTACTTCACCAATTACTGCCGGTTCTAATCAATCGTATACTTTCACTTATAGCATTCCTGCAACTTCTACTGCAACCAAAATGTATGCAAAAGCATTATTGATTGATCAAAACAGCGGTATTATCATGAATGCTGCTGAAAAAATTGTAAGTGTTGAAAATGCGGTTGCTCCAATCTCTAGCAACACTATTTCTGCTGATGTTTATCCTAATCCTGCAACTACTGAATTGAATGTGGCTATTGCTTTAACAGCTACTCAAGAAGTAAAAGTTGAAGTTGTAAATTTGGTTGGTCAAACTTTATCTATAGCTTCTCAAACTATTAAAAATGGTGTAATGAAATTGGATATTGCTTCATTACCTGCAGGTAATTATTTTGTTAAAATAACTACTGCTAACGAAACAATTACTAAGAAAGTTACTAAACAATAAGAATCTATTTTGTTTAAATTAAAAGGGCCGTTCCGGTATGGAACGGCCCTTTTTTTATATGTAAAAGCTTTAACGATCAAAAGTTAATCGCATGCCATTCATACATTCATCAAAGGCACCGTTGTTGAATACTAAATGTCCGTTAACAAACGTGTGTGTTACTTTACCGGTTAAGGTTTTGCCTTCTAAGGGGCTCCAGTTGCATTTGTATAAAATGTTTGCTTTGCTAACGGTATATGGTGCATGTACATCAACCAAAACTAAATCGGCGGCGTACCCTTCACGTATAAAACCTCTGTTTCTTACATTGAACAATACGGCCGGTGCATGACACATTTTTTCGACAATCTTTTCTAAACTGATTTTTTGTTGGTGATAAAAACTTAATAACAATTGTAAGGAATGTTGCACCAATGGTAAACCCGATGGGGCTTGGTAATTGGGCAATTGTTTTTCTTCCCACGTATGCGGCGCATGGTCGGTTGCAATAATATCTAAACGATTATTGAGCATGGCTTCAAACAAAGCTTTCTTGTGATATGCAGCTTTAATGGCAGGATTGCATTTGATTAAACTGCCCAAGGTATCATAATCGGAAGCATCAAAATACAAATGATGCACGCATATTTCAGAGCTGATTTTCTTTTTGGCTAAGGCTTGCAATACTTGTTCGCACGAGGCATTGGCATCCACATCAGATTGGAATAAGGCAATTTCATCGGCAGTAGAAATATGAAATACATTTAAACGCGTACCATGTTTTTGTGCCAAGGCAACTGCTAGAGAAGAGGAGGCATAACAAGCTTCTTCATTACGAATAATGGGATGTTGTTGAACCGGTATTTGTTCGCCAAATTGTGCTTTCGCTTTGGCTAAATTAGCTTTTATAATGGCTTCCGATTCGCAATGGGTTGAGATGATGGCTTCGTAATTAGCGAACAGTTTTTCTAGCGTAGATTCGCTATCAACCAACATATTGCCTGTAGATGAACCCATGAATATTTTTAAACCGCAAACTTTGGTATTATCAGTGCGCATTACTTCATCGTAATTATCGTTGGAGGCACCCATGTAAAACGAGAAGTTAGCCAACGAAGTAGCTTGAGCCACTTGGTATTTTTGCTCGAGTAAATCTTGTGTTAAAGTTTGCGGATTGGTGTTGGGCATTTCCATAAAACTGGTAACACCACCTGCTACAGCAGCTTTAGATTCGGTGTAGATATTGGCTTTGTGTGTTAAGCCTGGTTCACGAAAATGCACTTGATCATCAATAATACCCGGAATTAAATACTTACCTGCTGCGTCAATCACAACCGCATCGTGAGGTGCCGTTTGCTTGGCAGCTATTTTTTCGATGCGCCCGTTTTTTACTAAAACATCGGCTTCATAAATTTTACCTTCATTTACAACTTGCGCGTTGACGATTAAATGCGTTGCCATAGGTATGCTATTTTGGTGCAAGTTAGCTACTGCCGCTTTAATTCTATAATCGGCTTATTAACTTTCAGCGGCTTTATTATTTCGGAAATCGGCTTATTTTTACGCAAATACTTATTATGAAAACCTTTTTGGCTTTAGGCGATTCTTATACCATTGGTGAATTAGTAGCAGAAACAGATCGTT